>NZ_VOJB01000045.1:0-25872 GCF_007910085.1 Klebsiella sp. ME-303
CCGTTTTCAATCCCAACGTAAGCAAAAAAATACGATGAATCTGAGTACTAAACAAAAACAGCACCTGAAAGGTCTGGCACATCCGCTCAAGCCGGTAGTTATGCTTGGCAACAATGGTTTGACCGAAGGGGTACTGGCCGAGATTGAACAAGCGTTAGAGCACCATGAACTTATCAAGGTGAAGATCGCCTCGGAAGATCGCGAAACTAAAACCTTGATCGTGGAAGCTATCGTGCGCGAAACCGGCGCCTGTAATGTACAGGTCATCGGTAAAACGCTGGTTCTGTACCGCCCGACTAAAGAGCGTAAAATCTCGCTGCCACGCTAAGAATATCCTGGTTATCGACACAACTTTGTGTAAATCGAGGGTTTTCTGCGGGTAGACGAGCAAAATGCCATGCTCCGGACGCTGATAAAAGGCCGCTACGCGGCCTTTTTCCTTTCTTTACAATCCATCAACATCGTAGCGTTAAATTCGAATTAAAGGTACTCAACCTTAAGAATTTCGAATTCGACTTCCCCGCCCGGTGTACGGATAACCACCACATCGTCCTGCTCTTTACCGATTAAACCACGTGCAATCGGCGAGTTTACAGAAATCAGATTTTGCTTAAAATCCGCCTCGTCATCGCCAACGATACGATAAGTTTGCTCTTCATCCGTATCGAGATTCAGAACGCTGACCGTCGAACCAAAAATCACCCGGCCATTGTTGGGCATTTTGGTGATATCGATGACCTGCGCGTTCGACAGCTTCGCTTCGATATCCTTAATGCGACCTTCACAGAAGCCCTGCTGTTCACGGGCAGCATGATACTCAGCATTTTCTTTCAGATCGCCGTGCTCGCGGGCCTCAGCGATGGCCGCGATGATTTCAGGACGACGTACGGACTTCAGAAAATCCAGTTCTTCGCGCAGTTTTTCAGCGCCACGTAAGGTCATCGGAATAGCTTGCATTTGTTATACCTCTTTTTCATTCCTTCATGGAGCAGACAACGCCGCTCCGCAGCCGGTCAAGACTTGAGCAGGGCCGGAGCAAAAGAAAACCGACCCGGAAAGTCATCCCCAGGCCAGCAGCAATTTTCAATTTGATACGTATTTTACCCTGAAGTTCACTATGGGTCATCGTTTACTTTACAGGGCGATGCACCGTAGTATGACGGACTGGTTTCAGGTTGTTAGCGCGAGATTATGCGATTTTCCAGATTTATCATCGGATTGACTGCCGGTATAGCGCTTAGCGCTCAGGCGGCGAATATTGACGAGTACATCAATCAGCTTCCTGCGGGCGCAAACCTTGCCTTTATGGCGCAGAAGGTGGGATCCCCGACGCCGGAGATAGACTACCATAGCCAGCAGATGGCGCTCCCCGCCAGCACCCAAAAAGTGATAACCGCGCTTGCTGCGCTGCTGCAGCTGGGTCCGGACTTCCGCTTCACCACGACGCTGGAAACGAAAGGCAGCCTCGATGGCGGCGTCCTGAAAGGCGACCTCATTGCGCGCTTTGGCGGCGATCCTACCCTCAGGCGTCAGGATATTCGTAATATGGTGGCCACGCTGAAGAAAGCAGGCGTCCAGCGAATTGAAGGTAATGTGCTGATCGATACCTCCATCTTCGCCAGCCATGACAAAGCGCCTGGCTGGCCATGGAACGATATGACGCAGTGCTTTAGCGCCCCGCCGGCGGCGGCGATTGTCGATCGGAACTGCTTCTCCATCTCGCTCTATAGCGCGCAAAAGCCGGGCGATCTGGCGTTTATTCGCGTGGCGTCTTACTACCCGGTGACCATGTTCAGCCAGGTGCGTACGCTGCCCCGGGGCTCTTCTGAAGCACAGTACTGTGAGCTTGACGTGGTTCCCGGCGATCTGAACCGTTACACCCTGACCGGCTGTCTGCCGCAGCGCAGCGAGCCGCTGCCGCTGGCTTTTGCCATTCAGGATGGCGCCAGCTACGCCGGTGCGATTCTGAAAGCTGAGCTGACCGACGCCGACATCACCTGGAGCGGTACGCTGCTGCGCCAGACGCTGGCAAACGATCCGGGTACCGTCCTGGCAAGTACACAATCTGCGCCGCTGCACGATCTGCTGCGTATTATGCTGAAAAAATCGGACAACATGATCGCCGATACGGTATTCCGCACCATTGGGCACGCTCGCTTCAGCGTACCGGGTACCTGGCGAGCCGGTTCCGATGCGGTACGGCAGATCTTACGTCAGCAGGCCGGCGTCGATCTCGGGAATACCATCATTGCCGATGGCTCAGGTCTGTCGCGCCATAACCTCATCGCACCCGCGACGATGATGCAGGTGCTGCAGTACATCGCCCAGCACGATAATGAACTCAACTTTATCTCGATGCTGCCTCTGGCCGGCCATGATGGTTCTCTGCAGTACCGCGCAGGGCTGCATCAGGCAGGTGTCGATGGCAAAGTCTCGGCGAAAACGGGCTCACTGCAGGGGGTGTATAACCTGGCCGGTTTCATCACGACGGCCAGCGGGCAGAAGATAGCGTTCGTGCAATACCTGTCTGGCTACGCCGTGCCTCCGGCCGACCAGCGTAATCGCCGCATTCCACTGGTGCGGTTCGAAAGCCGATTGTACAAAGACCTCTATCAGAACAATTAAAGCAAAAAGGGCCGCATCATTGGCGGCCCTTTTCGTTTGTTCAGGATTAACGTTTGTAGATGAATTCAACGCCTTCTTCGTCGTCTTCATCCCAATCATCATCCCAGTCTTCATCATCTTCCACTTCAGCTTCTTCAAGCTGCTGGCGGTGATAGTCGTCCCACATAAACTCGACTTTTTCGGCAGGCTTCGCTTCTTCCGCATGCACAATCGGGTTTTCGATGATAAAGGTCATCACGTCCCAGCACAGGTCTTTTACGCCCTGCTGGCTGGCCGCCGAAATCAGGTAGAACTTATCTTCCCAGCCCAGCGCCTGCGCGATAGCTTTCGCTTTCGCTTCCGCCTCAGCTTTGTCCATCAGGTCAATCTTGTTAAAGACCAGCCAGCGCGGCTTAGAAGCCAGTTTCTCACTGTATTTTTCCAGCTCACCGATAATAATCCGCGCGTTCTCCACCGGATCGGATCCGTCAATCGGCTCGATATCGATGAGATGCAGCAGCACGCGGCAGCGCTCCAGGTGCTTCAGGAAGCGAATACCGAGACCCGCGCCTTCAGCGGCGCCTTCAATCAGCCCCGGGATATCCGCCACCACGAAGCTCTTCTCGTTGTCCATACGCACCACGCCGAGGCTCGGCACCAGCGTAGTAAACGGATAGTCAGCGACTTTAGGCTTCGCGGCGGAAACGGCACGAATAAAGGTCGATTTACCCGCATTCGGCATTCCCAGCATGCCGACGTCCGCCAGCAGCATCAGCTCCAGCTGCAGATCGCGCTTATCGCCCGGCGTCCCCATCGTCTTTTGACGTGGAGTACGGTTAACGGACGATTTGAAACGGGTGTTACCCAGACCGTGCCAGCCGCCTTTGGCGACCATCAGGCGCTGACCATGCTTGGTCATATCACCCATCGTCTCGCCGGTGCCCTGATCGATGACGCGAGTCCCTACCGGTACCTTCACCGTTACGTCTTTACCGCGTTTACCGGTACAGTCACGGCTCTGACCGTTCTGCCCGCGCTCAGCGCGGAAAGACTTCTCAAAACGGTAGTCGATCAGGGTGTTGAGGTTTTCGTCCGCCTCAAGCCAGACGTCACCGCCGTCACCGCCGTCACCGCCGTCCGGGCCGCCTTTCGGGATATATTTTTCGCGGCGGAAGCTAACGCAACCATTGCCGCCATCACCTGCTACGACCAGGATCGTTGCTTCATCAACAAACTTCATTTTACTCTCCGTAAATCATTCGCCTGAGCGGGGGAGCGGCACAACCGCTTCTCGCTTACGCCACCGTCCCCAAAGACGGTGGCCGACGGCGGAATACATCGCGCCCGCAACCACGACAAACGCACCGAGATAACCCATCAGGTTCAACAGCGGTCTGGCGAAAACGTCGGGCCAGGCCAGTGATAATAAATCTGAAAATAGCAGCGTAAACAGCGGCGTTAAGGTAATCAACGCGCTCACCTGCGCCGCCTGCCAGCGCGCCATCGCTTCCGCCAGGGCGCCGTAGCCGACCAGGGTATTGAGCCCGCAAAAAACCAGACAGGCCAGCTGCCAGTCGCTTAATGCCAGCACCTGCGAAGGCTTCGCTAATGGCAATAGCGATATCGTACATAAAGTGTACAGCAAAAAAAGGATTTGCTGTGATGCCAGACGGCGCAATAACACCTTTTGCGCGACGCCGTAGCACACCCACACCGTCGCCGCACCTACGCCGAAAATTACCCCCCACGTGTAGTCCGTCAGGCGGGTAAAAATCTCGATCAGGCTGGTGTTAAAAAACATCACCAGACCGCTCACCAGCATCAGCGCTCCCACAACCTGAGTGCCGCGCATTTTCTCTTTAAGGACAAAAACGCTGGCCACCATCATGCCGACCGGAGACAGCTGGCCAATCACCTGGGAAGCGGTGGGGCTGAGATATTGCAAGGAAGAACTAAACAGAATGAAGTTACCGAACAAACCCGCTGTCGCAATAACCAGCAGTACCAACCACCGCGGCTTGCGAAAAATCCGCAGCGGGGGCAGCTTTCTTTTCATGGCGAGGATAGCGCCAAGACCAAAACTTGCCATCAAAAAGCGGTAAAACACCACCGTCGGCGGTTCCATCACTTCAAGAACCTGCTTCATTGCTATCGGCAGGGCACCCCAGCACATCGCCGTGGTGAGCGCTAAAATAATGCCGATGCCGGCCTGCTGCTTCATGCCCGTTTTCCCTGCAGAAAATTTTCCGGGGTTTCAATGTAAAAAGCCCCGCAACACGTTGCGGGGCTTTAATCCGTTACCGGACCACGAAAAACTTACTCAGCAACGATGCTGATGTATTTACGGTTGTTCGGGCCTTTAACTTCGAATTTCACTTTACCGTCTGCTTTAGCAAACAGAGTGTGGTCACGACCGCAACCTACGTTAGTGCCAGCGTGGAATTTGGTACCACGTTGACGAACGATGATGCTACCCGCCAGAACGGATTCGCCACCGAAACGCTTAACGCCCAGGCGTTTAGCTTCTGAATCGCGACCGTTACGAGTTGAGCCGCCAGCCTTTTTATGTGCCATTTAAATCTCTCCTCAGGTCTTAGGCGCTGATGCCAGTAATTTTCACATCAGTGAACCACTGACGATGGCCCTGCTGCTTACGGTAGTGTTTACGACGACGAAACTTAACGATTTTAACTTTCTCGCCACGACCGTGTGCAACAACTTCAGCTTTGATTACGCCGCCCTCAACGAAAGGAACGCCGATTTTAATTTCTTCACCGTTTGCGATCATCAGCACTTCTGCGAACTCAACAGCTTCGCCAGTTGCGATGTCCAGCTTTTCCAGGCGAATGGTTTGACCTTCGCTTACTCGGTGTTGTTTACCACCACTTTGGAAAACCGCGTACATATAAAACTCCGCTTCCGCGCACCTCTTCGTATGATTCAGAGTGCGCTATAAATATTCACAATAGGGCGCGAATATTACGCAAAACGCGAGCCTTTGACAAGAGCGATCAGCGATCAACGCAGAAAAAAAACACAACTTTCACTCCAGCGTTTAACTACGGCAATTTTTCAGTACAATCATAGCTTCTTTTAATTCTGTCTTAATCCTTCTGTGATCCCATTCGGATACGCGGTAACAGGACATTTGGCCCGGCTTTTGCGATGAATTTAGAAAAAATCAATGAGTTAACCGCGCAGGATATGGCGGGCGTCAATGCGACAATTCTTGAGCAACTCGACTCTGATGTTCAGCTTATCAATCAGTTAGGCTATTACATTGTTAGCGGAGGCGGTAAACGCATTCGCCCGATGATCGCCGTACTGGCCGCGCGTGCCGTTGGATATCAGGGAAACGCTCACGTCGCCATTGCCGCGCTGATCGAATTTATCCATACCGCCACCCTGCTGCATGATGATGTCGTCGATGAGTCTGATATGCGCCGGGGAAAAGCCACCGCAAACGCCGCTTTTGGCAATGCGGCTAGCGTGCTGGTCGGTGATTTTATCTACACCCGCGCCTTTCAGATGATGA
Organism: Klebsiella sp. ME-303; assembly: GCF_007910085.1. Classification (NCBI taxonomy): domain Bacteria; kingdom Pseudomonadati; phylum Pseudomonadota; class Gammaproteobacteria; order Enterobacterales; family Enterobacteriaceae; genus Klebsiella; species Klebsiella sp. ME-303. Next base: position 6,140 of record NZ_VOJB01000045.1, read on the forward strand.
CCAGCCTTGGGTCATTGAGAGTGCTGGAAGTGATGTCAGAAGCCGTTAACGTCATTGCCGAAGGGGAAGTCCTGCAGCTGATGAACGTTAACGACCCGGATATCACTGAAGAAAACTACATGCGGGTCATTTACAGCAAGACCGCACGTTTGTTTGAAGCCGCAGCCCAGTGCTCCGGCATTCTGGCCGACTGCAGCGCGGAACAAGAAAAAGCGTTACAGGATTACGGACGCTATCTGGGTACCGCTTTCCAGCTGATTGACGATCTGCTTGACTACAGTTCAGACGGTGAGCGTCTGGGTAAAAACGTCGGTGACGATCTGAATGAAGGCAAACCCACCCTTCCGCTGCTGCATGCTATGCAACACGGCAACGCAGAACAGTCCGCCATGATCCGTGGGGCGATTGAGCAGGGTAATGGCCGTCATCTTCTCGACGCCGTACTGGAAACGATGGCAACCTGCGGCTCGCTGGAATGGACCCAAAAACGCGCGGAGGAAGAGGCTGATAAAGCGATTGCCGCGCTTCAGGTCCTTCCCGATTCTCCGTGGCGTGAAGCGCTAATCGGTCTTGCCCACATCGCTGTGCAACGCGATCACTAACCCCTCCTCTTGCTTTCCCGCGCAAACCGCGGGAAAGTTCCAGTAAGCGTCAAAAAGCCAAGATCCAGCCGTATCCCTTGATATATTCCTAATATCAAACCCATTAAAAGAACTTGTTAGAACATTACTGGAACCCGCGGTATAGTCATTTTGTCGTCCATTAAGGACGCCAGGCATGTTTATTACCAGGAGAATTTATGGATAAGTTCATCGACTGGCATCCGGCGGATATTATTGCCGGATTACGCAAAAAAGGGACGTCGCTGGCAGCTGAATCGCGGCGTAATGGTTTAAGTTCTTCAACGCTCGCCAATGCGCTGACCCGGCCCTGGCCCAAGGGCGAGCTGATTATTGCTAACGCGCTGGAAACCGATCCGTGGGTAATATGGCCATCGCGCTATCACGATCCCCATACCCATCAGTTTATCGACAGAACGCAAATGATGCGCCCAAGGAAGAACAACAAGTAAAGCGAGGTTGCAGACAACAGCCCCCGGACAAACGTCAGAGGGCTGCTGCTACAGGCTTATATGGCTTATTCGCCTTTGACGCGTTCGATATTCGCACCCAGCGCCTGAAGCTTGTCTTCGATACGTTCGTAGCCGCGGTCAATGTGGTAAATACGATCGACAATCGTCGTACCTTCCGCAATACAGCCCGCCAGTACCAGGCTGGCTGACGCACGCAGATCCGTCGCCATCACCTGGGCGCCAGAAAGCTGCTTCACGCCGTGGCAAATCGCCGTATTGCTTTCGATTTCCGCATGCGCGCCCATACGGATCAGTTCCGGGATATGCATGAAACGGTTTTCGAAGATCGTCTCGGTGATCACGCCGGTGCCCTCGGCAACCAGATTCAGCAAGGTGAACTGAGCCTGCATGTCGGTCGGGAAGCCTGGGTGTGGGGCAGTACGCACGTTGACGGCCTTCGGACGATTGCCGTGCATGTCCAGGCTAATCCAGTCTTCGCCCGTTTCGATATCCGCACCGGCGTCGCGTAGCTTGGCCAGAACCGCATCAAGGGTATCCGGCTGGGCATTGCGGCACAGGATCTTACCGCCAGAAATCGCCGCCGCCACCAGGAACGTCCCGGTTTCAATACGATCCGGCAGAACGCGGTAGACGCCGCCGCCGAGGCGCGCTACGCCTTCGATGGTGATACGATCGGTACCCTGACCTTTGATCTTCGCACCCAGCGTGTTGAGAAAGTTCGCGGTATCGACAATTTCCGGCTCGCGCGCGGCGTTTTCGATAACGGTCGTACCTTCCGCCAGCGTCGCAGCGCTCATGATGGTCACGGTAGCGCCAACGCTGACCTTATCCATCACAATATGCGCGCCTTTCAGACGTCCATTAACCGACGCCTTGACATAACCCTCTTCCAGCTTGATTTCCGCACCCAACTGCTCAAGGCCGGTAATGTGTAAATCAACGGGGCGCGCGCCGATGGCGCAGCCGCCGGGAAGAGAAACCTGCCCCTGGCCAAAACGCGCCACCAGCGGTCCCAGCGCCCAAATAGACGCGCGCATGGTTTTGACGAGGTCATACGGAGCACAGAAAACGTCGACCGGGCCGGCATCGATCCATACGGAGCCGTTGCGCTTAACGTTCGCGCCCAGCTGGCTCAGCAGCTTCATGGTGGTATCGATGTCTTTCAGCTTCGGTACGTTTTGGATCTCAATCGGCTCTTCGGCTAATAGCGCGGCAAAGAGGATTGGCAGGGCGGCGTTTTTCGCGCCGGAAATGGTGACCTCGCCCTGAAGACGAGTTGGCCCCTGAACACGGAATTTATCCATTGATTCTGTTCTCTGTTAAGAATTCACATACGCTGCGGGGAACATCCCCACAGCTTATAAGCCATTAAGTTTGCGGTCTCGCGCCCACTCCTGCGGAGTAAACGCTTTAATCGACAGAGCATGGATGCGGTTATCGGCAATATATTCCATCAGCGGGGCATAGATAGCCTGTTGCTTCTTGACCCGACTCATGCCGTCGAACATCTCACCCACAGCAATAACCTGAAAGTGGCTGCCATCGCCAGAGACGTGGACTTCCTGAAGGGAGAGTGCGTTCATCAGCACGGTCTGAATTTCATGATTTTCCATGGGCTACATTTATCTGATAGTGAAAACAGCCCAACATCTTAGAGGAAAGTGGCGCCGTCTTAAACAAGCAAAAAGCCCCATCGAAAAGTTTGATGGGGCTTTCAGAATAGCTTCAGCACTAAGGCACTGAAAAAGTTATGGGATCATATCAGCAGGAAGGTTATACAACCTGACCAGGGTTTGCAGATTTTCACTCTTCCCGGTCAATTTAGCCTCCCCACCCTGCCGACGAACCAGTGCGATAAAATGCACTAATAGCGCCAGCCCGGCGGTGTCCACGCGGGTCACGGCGCTCAGGTCGATGGCAGACACGCCATCCGTCGCCTGCGCGCGCGCTTCCCACAGCAGGACCAGAAGATCCTGGTCCAGCTCTCCGCGCAGCGCCAGCGTCTCACCATCGCGAGCCCAGCTCAGCTGCCCGGTCATTATTTTTTCTGTTCCAGAGTAATCGGCTGCGCTGAGCTTGCCTTCAGCTGCGCCGTCAGACCATCAACGCCTTTAGTACGCAGCAGATCGCTCCACTCGTTTTGTTTAGTGGTGATCATGCTCACCCCTTCCGCAATCATGTCGTACGCCTGCCAGTTACCGGTCTGGGTATTTTTACGCCACTGGAAATCCAGGCGCACCGGCGGACGGCCATTCGGATCAAGGATGGTGACGCGGATAGGAACAATGGTCGCGCTGCCCAACGGCTGCTCAGGGGCAATCTGATAGGTCTGACCGTGATACATCGCCAGCGCCTGGCCATAGGCCTGCTTCAGATATTCGCGGAAGGCGGCAAAATAGGCTTCACGCTGCGCCGGGGTCGCTTCTTTGTAATAACGACCTAACACCAGCGCGCCGGCGTATTTCACCTGAACATAGGGCAGCAGTTCCTGATCGACGATATCGCGCAGGTAGTTCGGATTAGCCTGAATCTTCGGCTGCTCGTTCTTGAGGCGATCGAAGGTTTTCTGCGCCGCTTCGTCCATCAGCTTGTACGGATTGGACTGATCCGCGGCGGTGGCCGCAGTCAAAGGTGCAATCACCAGCATGGCGACCATTAGTAAGCGTTTAAACATATCTTAACTCTCCTGAAATTAGTGCGTCGTGCCGGCTGGCGGCGTAGCGTCAGTATGACTCTCTCCAGCAGCCTGTTCATCGCCAGAATTCTTATTGTCGCTACCTTTACTGTTATAAAGGAACTGGCCTATCAAATCTTCCAGCACCATTGCGGATTTGGTGTCCTGAATGGTACCGCCATCTTTAAGGATAGTGGTTCCCAGCTCAGGATCTTCAAACCCGATGTTCATCGCCAGGTACTGTTCGCCCAGCAGACCGGAAGTTCGGATCGCCAGCGAGCTGGTATCCGGAATATGGTTGTAGCGCTCATCAATATCGAGCGCGACGCGAGGCAGGTAGGTCTTAGGATCGAGCGTAATATCCGCCACGCGTCCAACGACAACGCCGCCAATCCGCACCGGAGAGCGCGCTTTCAGACCGCCGATATTGTCAAAAGTGGCATAGAGCCGATAAGTCGGTTCGGTACGTAAAGAGGTTACGTTTGCCGCCTTCAGGCAGACAAACAGCGCGGCCAGCAGCGCAACCAGTAAAAACACCCCTACCCAGATTTCATTTTTTCTCGTTTGCATGAACTCAATTCCCAAACATCAGCGCAGTCAGCACAAAATCCAGCCCCAGAACCGCCAGCGACGCATGCACCACGGTACGCGTCGTCGCCCGGCTAATCCCGGCGGAAGTGGGGATAGCGTCATAACCGTTAAATAACGCGATCCATGTTACCGTAATGGCGAAAACCAGGCTCTTAATCAGGCAGTTAACCAGATCCATCCGCCAGTCAACGGCATTTTGCATCGCGCTCCAGAAGAAGCCGCCATCGATGCCCTTCCAGCTGACACCAACCAGCGAGCCGCCCCATACGCCGACCGCCACAAAAATAATCGTTAACAACGGCAGTGAAATCACCCCCGCCCAGAAACGCGGAGAGATCACGCGGCGAAGCGGGTCGACCGCCATCATCTCCATACTGGAGAGCTGTTCCGTTGCGCGCATCAGGCCAATTTCAGCAGTCAGCGCCGAGCCGGCACGCCCGGCAAACAGCAGCGCGGCGACCACCGGCCCCAGCTCACGCAGCAGCGACAGCGCCACCAGCATGCCCAGACTGGTTTCGGCGCTATAGGTGGTCAACACCAGATAGCCCTGCAGACCCAGCACCATACCGATAAACAGCCCCGATACAATGATGATCAGCATCGATAGCACGCCAACGTTGTATAGCTGACGCACCAGCAGCGGCGCATGCTTGCGAAACTCAGGCTTGCCCACAACCGCGTTGAAGAGCATTAATCCAGCACGCCCGAACGTCGCGATAGTTTTTATACCGCGATGCCCAAGCGCGGCTAGCGCATTTAACAACATGAGTCGCTTAACTCCCTTTGCCCAATAAATCATGATGATAATCCCCCGCCGGATAGCGGAACGGCACCGGGCCGTCGGCGATACCATCAATGAACTGACGGACCCGAGGGTCGGCATTTTCACGCAGCGACTGCGCGCTCCCATGCGCTACGACCTTTTTGTCCGCCACGATATATGCAAAGTCCGCGATGCTGAGCACCTCCGGCACATCATGCGAAACCACGATACAGGTGACACCCAGGGTGCTATTGAGTTCAGAAATCAGCTTCACCAGTACCCCCATCGTAATGGGGTCCTGCCCGACAAAGGGCTCATCGAACATGATTAAATCAGGTTCGAGCGCAATCGCCCTCGCCAGGGCGGCACGGCGCGCCATGCCGCCGGAAAGCTCAGAAGGCATCAGCTTCGCGGCTCCGCGTAGCCCGACGGCTTCCAGCTTCATCATCACCGTGGTGTGCAGCAGCGCTTCCGGCAAACGCGTATGCTCGCGCAGCGGATAAGCGACGTTATCGAACACATTCAGATCGGTGAACAGCGCGCCGGACTGAAACAGCATGCTCATGCGCTTGCGGACGGTATACAGGCGCGAACGCGACATCTGCGGTACGTTTTCACCATCAAACAGGATCTCGCCTTTATCGGGCGGGATTTGACCGCCGATGAGACGTAACAGGGTGGTTTTGCCGATCCCTGATGGCCCCATTATCGCGGTGATCTTGCCGCGGGGTACCGATAGCGAGATATCATCGAAGATCACGCGATCGCCCCTCGAGAAGCGAATACCGCGCACTTCGACTAGATTCGCCGAACTCTGGCTCATAAAATCATCCTTACTAGACACCCGTCGGGCTAAGCATGGCGCTTTCTTTCACCACAAACCCAACATTTTTACAGAATCTTACCCGCCCGGGTTAGCGAAAGCTGGCATTTGTTTTACTTTTGGCACACATAAAGTCAAAATTAAGAATTCGTTACGCTGCCTACGGACGGCCAGCGAGGCAACGATTATACCTGAAGAAAGGACTTTAGATGCTCTTAGCGACGGCTCTGTTAATTATTGGTTTATTGCTGGTTGTCTACAGCGCCGATCGTCTGGTCTACGCCGCTTCAATACTCTGCCGTATGCTGGGGATCCCTCCCCTGATCATTGGCATGACGGTAGTCAGCATCGGTACCAGTTTGCCGGAAGTGATTGTTTCCGCCGCCGCTTCCCTGCATGGGCAAACCGATCTGGCGATCGGCACCGCTCTCGGATCGAATATCACCAATATCCTGCTGATCCTCGGCCTCACCGCGCTGTTTCAACCTTTTACCGTGCATTCTGATATCCTGCGCCGCGAATTGCCGTTAATGTTGCTGGTCAGTTTACTGGCAGGATTTGTGCTGTACGACGGCCAGCTTACGCGGATAGACGGCCTTTTTTTGCTGGCGCTGGCCATTCTGTGGCTGCTGTTTACCCTTAAAATTGCCCGCCTTGCGGAACGCCAGGGTAACGACAGCCTGACCCGTGAACAGCTGGCGGAGCTGCCGCGAGAAGGCTCGCTTCCCGTCGCGCTGCTCTGGTTGGGCGTCGCGATGATTGTGATGCCGATGGCCACGCGGATGGTGGTCGATAACGCCACGGTGCTGGCAAACTTTTTTGCTATCAGCGAACTGACCGTCGGCTTAACGGTCGTCGCTATCGGCACCAGCCTGCCCGAACTGGCCACGGCCATCGCCGGAGCGCGAAAAGGCGAAAATGACATCGCTATCGGCAATATCATTGGCGCTAATATTCTTAATATTGTACTGGTCCTCGGGCTCCCCGCGCTGATTGCGCCAGGCACCTTTGCCGCCGAGGCCTTTACCCGCGATTATGGCGTCATGCTGCTGGTCAGCCTGATCTTCGCCGCGCTGTGCTGGCGCCGTAAGCAGCAGCCCGGTCGCCTTGCCGGTGCCCTGCTGCTGGGTGGTTTTGTGCTTTGGTTAGCGATGCTGTACTGGACAGCGCCGCTCTTCGTTGAATGATTCGGGATAACATTATGTCGCAAATAGATTTGCCAGCGGATTTTGACTTTCAACGGGCAGGCCGCGAGGTTCTGGACATTGAACGTGAAGGTCTGGCCCAGCTCGATCAATACATTAATGAAGATTTTACCCGTGCCTGTGAGACCATTTTCCGCTGTACCGGTAAAGTTGTGGTGATGGGAATGGGGAAATCCGGCCATATCGGGCGAAAAATGGCAGCCACTTTCGCCAGTACCGGAACGTCATCTTTCTTCGTTCATCCCGGTGAGGCCGCGCACGGCGATTTAGGCATGGTAACTCCATGCGACGTGGTGATCGCGCTATCCAACTCGGGCGAGTCAAATGAAATCCTCGCCCTGATTCCGGTGCTTAAGCGCCAGCAGGTGGCGCTGATTTGTATCACCAGCCGACCGGAAAGCAGCATGGCGCGCGCGGCGGATATTCATCTGTGCGTGAAGGTGCCCAAAGAGGCCTGCCCGTTAGGGCTGGCCCCCACGTCAAGCACCACCGCCGCGCTGGTCATGGGCGATGCCCTTGCCGTAGCGCTGCTGGAAGCCCGCGGTTTTACCGCTGAAGATTTTGCGCTATCGCACCCCGGCGGCGCTCTGGGCCGTAAGCTACTGCTGCGGGTCAATGATATCATGCACACCGGCGATGAAATTCCGCACGTTGGCCTGGAGGCCACGCTCCGCGATGCGTTGCTGGAAATCACGCGCAAAAATTTAGGCATGACCGCCATTTGCGATGATGAAATGAATATCATCGGCATCTTCACCGATGGCGATCTGCGCCGCGTATTTGATACCGGCATTGATATGCGTAACGCCAGTATTGCCGAAGTGATGACGCGAGGCGGAATCCGCATCCGTCCCGGCACGCTGGCCGTTGATGCGCTGAACCTGATGCAGTCCCGTCATATCACCTGCGTGCTGGTTGCTGATGGCGACCGTCTGGTAGGTGTGATACATATGCACGATCTCCTGCGCGCGGGCGTAGTGTAAGTAAGGAAAAAATAATGAATAATGCTGATGCCCTGATAGCGACCTGCTACGGGCCGGTAAGCCAGGACTTTCTTGACCGGGCGGCGAAGATCCGTTTATTGATACTTGATGTAGACGGCGTTTTGTCCGACGGTCTTATCTATATGGGTAACAACGGCGAAGAGCTGAAGGCGTTTAACGTGCGCGACGGCTACGGTATCCGCTGCGCCCTGACTTCAGATATTGAAGTGGCGATAATTACCGGGCGAAACGCTAAACTGGTGGAAGATCGCTGCCAAACGCTGGGCATTACGCATCTCTACCAGGGGCAGTCGGATAAGCTGCTGGCGTTTCGTGAACTACTCAATAAACTGGCCGTTAGCGCGGATGAAGTCGCCTATATTGGCGACGATCTGATCGACTGGCCGGTGATGGCTGAAGTGGGTTTAAGCATAGCGGTAGCCGATGCGCATCCGTTGCTGCTCCCGCGCGCGGATTACGTTACTCGTATCAACGGGGGTCGCGGAGCGGTACGCGAAGTGTGCGATTTGCTACTATTGGCGCAGGGCAAGCTGGATGAGGCCAAAGGGCAATCTATATGAGTAAAACCAGACGTTGGGTTATCATTTTACTGTCGCTGGTCGCGCTGATCCTGATCGGCCTGAACCTGGCGAGTACGGACGATACCACCCAGCAAGCGATCAATCCTGACGATCCAACGTATACCAGCGAGCATACTGATACCGTCGTGTATAGCCCCGAAGGAGCGCTTAACTACCGGCTCATCGCGGAACACGTGGAGTATTTTTCCGAACAGCAGCTCTCGTGGTTCACAAAACCGGTGATGACCACCTTTGATACCAATAAAGTACCAACCTGGTCTATCAAAGCGGATAAAGCTAAGTTGACGAATGACCGCATGCTGTATCTTTACGGGCACGTTGAGGTAAATGCGCTGACGGCGGATTCTCAACTGCGCAAAATTACGACGGATAACGCCCAGATAAACCTGGTGACGCAGGATGTTACCTCCGATGACATGGTGACGTTGTACGGAACAACATTTAATTCCAGCGGCCTGAAAATGCGCGGGAACCTGCGCAGTAAAAATGCCGAGCTGATTGAAAAGGTTAGAACCTCATATGAAATTCAGAACAAACAAACTCAGCCTTAAGATTGCGCTCGCCAGCGCCTTACTGGCCGCCAGCCTGTCGGCACAGGCAAAGACAGGTGATACCGATCAGCCGATTCACATTGAATCCGATCAGCAGTCGCTGGATATGCAGGGCAACGTCGTCACCTTTACGGGGAATGTTGTCGTCACTCAGGGAACGATCAAAATCAACGCCGACAAAGTTGTTGTGACCCGTCCGGGTGGAGAGAAAGGCAAAGAGGTTATTGATGGCTACGGTAACCCGGCCACCTTCTACCAGATGCAGGACAACGGTAAGCCGGTAAAAGGCCGCGCGTCGAAAATGCATTATGAACTGCAAAACGACTTTGTCGTCCTGACCGGCAATGCGCATCTGGAACAGATCGATAGCAATATCCAGGGCGACAAAATCACTTACCTGGTGAAAGAGCAAAAAATGCAGGCCTTCAGCAATAAAGGCGGGCGCGTGACCACGGTTCTGGTTCCTTCGCAGCTGCAGGACAAGGGTAGCGATCAGTCAAAGAAGGGTAAGTAATTCGTTATGGCAACATTAACTGCAAAGAATCTTGCTAAAGCCTATAAAGGCCGCCGCGTTGTAGAAGACGTCAGCCTGACCGTGAATTCGGGCGAGATTGTTGGTCTGCTCGGTCCGAACGGTGCCGGTAAAACCACCACGTTCTATATGGTCGTTGGTATCGTACCGCGCGACGCCGGCAACATTATCATCGATGATGAAGATATCAGCCTGCTACCCCTGCACGCGCGCGCGCGTCGCGGAATCGGCTATTTGCCGCAGGAGGCCTCCATATTCCGCCGCCTGAGCGTTTACGATAACCTGATGGCGGTACTGCAGATTCGCGACGACCTGAGCAACGAGCAGCGTGAAGACCGGGCGAAAGAGCTGATGGAGGAGTTTCACATTGAGCATCTGCGCGATAGCCTCGGCCAGGCGCTCTCCGGTGGTGAACGCCGCCGCGTCGAGATCGCCCGCGCGCTGGCCGCTAACCCGAAATTTATCCTGCTGGATGAACCCTTCGCCGGCGTGGACCCCATCTCCGTCATTGATATCAAACGCATTATTGAACACCTGCGCGACAGCGGTCTTGGCGTCCTGATAACCGACCATAACGTCCGGGAAACGCTGGCCGTGTGTGAGCGTGCTTATATCGTCAGCCAGGGCCACCTGATAGCTCACGGTACGCCACAGCAAATCCTTGAAGACGAGCAGGTTAAGCGCGTGTATCTTGGGGAAGACTTCAGACTCTGATAGGGTAGAGGTTACAGACGTTTTAGCCGGAGATATTGGCCCTGAATATGAAGCAAGGTTTGCAATTAAGGCTAAGCCAACAGCTTGCCATGACGCCACAACTGCAGCAGGCGATTCGTCTACTGCAGCTGTCCACGTTAGAACTCCAGCAAGAACTCCAGCAGGCGCTGGACAGCAACCCGTTGCTGGAGCAAACCGATCTTCACGATGAGGTAGAAACCAAAGAGGCCGAAGATCGTGAGTCTCTGGATACCGTCGACGCCCTTGAGCAGAAAGACATGCCCGAAGAGCTGCCGCTTGATGCCAGCTGGGATGAGATTTACACCGCCGGAACGCCGTCAGGCAACGGCGTTGATTATCAGGATGATGAACTGCCCGTCTACCAGGGCGAGACCACGCAAAGCCTGCAGGATTATCTGATGTGGCAGGTTGAACTGACGCCCTTCACCGATACCGATCGCGCGATCGCGACCTCTATCGTCGATGCCGTTGATGATACTGGCTACCTGACCGTTCCTGTCGAAGACATCGTGGAAAGTATTGGCGATGATGAAATCGGGCTTGAAGAAGTAGAAGCGGTTCTCAAGCGCATTCAGCGTTTCGATCCCGTCGGCGTGGCGGCAAAAGATTTACGCGATTGCCTGCTGGTGCAGCTTTCACAGTTTGCCAAAGAGACGCCGTGGATTGATGAAGCTCGCCTGATCATCAGCGATCACCTTGATCTGCTTGCCAATCACGACTTCCGTAGCCTGATGCGCGTGACCCGCCTCAAAGAAGACGTGCTAAAGGAAGCGGTAAATCTGATCCAATCGCTGGATCCGCGCCCGGGCCAGTCGATCCAGACTGGCGAGCCAGAATATGTCATTCCTGACGTTCTGGTGCGTAAAGTGAACGATCGTTGGGTCGTTGAGCTCAATTCAGATAGCCTTCCGCGCCTGAAGATCAACCAGCACTATGCCGCCATGGGTAACAGTACGCGCAATGACGCTGACGGCCAGTTTATCCGCAGCAACCTGCAGGAAGCGCGCTGGCTTATCAAGAGCCTCGAGAGCCGCAACGACACCCTTCTGCGCGTCAGCCGCTGCATTGTCGAACAGCAGCAGGCTTTTTTTGAACAAGGTGAAGAGTTTATGAAACCGATGGTGCTGGCGGACATCGCTCAGGCCGTCGAAATGCATGAATCCACCATTTCACGCGTTACTACGCAAAAATACCTGCACAGTCCGCGCGGTATTTTTGAGCTGAAGTATTTCTTCTCCAGCCATGTAAACACCGAAGGCGGCGGCGAAGCATCGTCGACGGCCATTCGTGCGCTGGTGAAGAAATTAATCGCCGCGGAAAACCCCGCGAAACCATTGAGTGACAGTAAGCTCACCACCCTGCTATCCGATCAGGGTATTATGGTGGCGCGGCGAACCGTTGCTAAGTACCGAGAGTCTTTATCCATTCCGCCGTCAAATCAGCGTAAGCAGCTGGTTTGACCCAACCGATAAGGAAGACACTATGCAGCTCAACATTACAGGACACAACGTTGAAATAACCCCCGCGATGCGCGATTTCGTTACCACGAAGTTCAGCAAACTGGAGCAGTTTTTCGACAGGATCAACCAGGTCTACATTGTGTTAAAAGTGGAGAAGGTGACGCAAATAGCGGACGCCAATCTGCATGTCAACGGTGGTGAAATCCATGCCAGTGCGGAAGGGCAGGATATGTATGCTGCGATCGATGGTCTTATCGATAAGCTGGCAAGACAGCTAACAAAACATAAAGATAAACTGAAACAACACTAATTGTCCGGGCAATAGCCTACGCCAACCGCCCGCAGGCGGTTGGCCAGGAGAGCTCAGGTGAAATTATGATAAATAACGATTCGGCTCTACAACTGAGCAATGTCCTTAACCAGGAATGTACCCGTAGCCAGGTTCACTGCCAGAGCAAAAAACGCGCGCTGGAAATCATCAGCGAGCTGGCGGCAAAGCAGCTAGGCTTACCGCCCCAGATCGTCTTCGAGGCGATCCTTACCCGTGAGAAAATGGGCAGTACCGGGATTGGCAACGGTATTGCGATCCCACACGGTAAACTCGAAGAGGATACGCTGCGGGCCGTGGGCGTTTTTGTTCAGTTGGAAACCCCAATTGCCTTCGATGCTATCGACAATCAACCCGTCGATCTGCTGTTTGCCCTTCTTGTCCCGGCCGATCAAACTAAAACGCATCTGCATACGCTCTCGCTGGTGGCGAAACGTCTGGCAGATAAAACTATTTGCCGCCGCCTGCGCGCTGCGCAAAGTGATGAAGAGCTGTATGAAATCATTACTGAAGCGGGAAGTAATAATGAGGCGTAACGGAAGTCGCACCTTACTCTTTTTCGTACTGAGGAGAAACGGTACATGGTACTGATGATCGTCAGCGGCCGTTCAGGGTCGGGGAAATCCGTCGCCCTGCGAGCGCTGGAAGATATGGGTTTTTACTGCGTCGATAACCTGCCGGTTGTGCTGTTGCCCGAGCTGGCGCGCTCGCTCGCCGACAGAAACATCTCGGCAGCCGTCAGTATTGACGTACGTAACATGCCCGAGTCGCCGGAAATCTTCGAGCAGGCGATGAAAAATCTGCCCGCAGAATTTTCACCTCAGCTGCTGTTCCTGGATGCCGATCGTAACACCCTGATTCGCCGCTACAGCGACACGCGTCGTTTACATCCTCTGTCCAGTAAAAACCTGTCGCTGGAAAGCGCCATCGATGAAGAGAGCGACCTGCTGGAGCCTCTGCGTTCCCGCGCCGACCTGATCGTCGATACCTCAGAAATGTCGGTGCATGAGCTGGCAGAAATGCTGCGCACGCGTTTATTAGGCAAACGCGAGCGCGAACTGACGATGGTGTTTGAATCCTTTGGCTTTAAGCACGGTATACCTATCGATGCCGACTACGTTTTTGACGTGCGCTTTCTGCCGAACCCGCACTGGGATCCGAAGCTGCGTCCCATGACCGGCCTCGATAAGCCCGTCGCCGCCTTCCTCGACCGGCACACGGAAGTTCACAATTTTATCTACCAGACCCGCAGCTATCTTGAGCTATGGTTACCTATGCTGGAGACCAATAACCGCAGCTATTTGACGGTGGCCATTGGTTGTACCGGTGGTAAACACCGTTCGGTTTACATCGCCGAACAGCTGGCTGACTACTTCCGCTCGCGCGGTAAGAACGTGCAGTCTCGTCATCGGACGCTGGAAAAACGCAAATCATGACCGTTAAGCAAACCGTTGAAATCACCAATAAGCTGGGCATGCACGCTCGCCCGGCGATGAAGCTGTTTGAATTAATGCAGAACTATGATGCCGAGGTGCTGCTGCGTAATGATGAAGGTACCGAAGCGGAAGCAAATAGCGTGATTGCGCTGCTGATGCTCGATTCAGCTAAAGGGCGTCAGATCGAGATTGAAGCCAACGGCCCACAGGAAGTGGAGGCGCTGGCAGCGGTTATCGCGCTGTTCAACGCCGGGTTTGATGAGGATTAGCTTTCATTCCCCCGGCGGCAGCGTGCCTTCCGGGTTACCGGTTGTGAAATCATCAATGCAGCTTATTCGCCTGCATAAACCCTTCCCCACCTAACTGCCTCATCTGGCGCAGGATCCACGCCTGACGGCTGCGAACATAACCCGATGGCGCATCGGCGCGGAAGCGTATTGGGTTAGGCAGCACCGCAGCGAGCAGCGCGGCTTCGGAAGCCGTCAGTTTACTGGCCGGTTTGTGAAAATAGCGCTGCGACGCGGCTTCAACGCCAAACGTCCCCTCACCAAATTCAGCGATATTGAGATAGACCGTGAGGATCCGCTTTTTACTCCATACTGTCTCAATGCCGACGGTCAGTCCCGCCTCCAGCCCTTTTCTCAGCCAGCTGCGGCCGTCCCACAGAAACAGGTTTTTTGCCGTCTGTTGCGACAAGGTTGAGGCGCCGCGAATGCGGTTCTCATTGCGTTCATTATGCGCCAGCGCCTTCTCAATGGCCGTGACGTCAAATCCCCAGTGTTCCGGGAATTTCTGATCTTCTGCGGCAATAACCGCCAGCCCCATCCACGGCGAAATTTCATCCATGTCCACCCAGTCGGAATGGGCGAGGTAATGAAAATCCCCTGAAAGCCAGGCGCCGACCTGTCGCTCCAGCATCACCGCCGAAAAAGGAACAGGTACGAAGCTAAACAGGGCAATCCCGCCGCCCCATAGCACCGCACAAGCCAACAATAGCCTCAGCACGAAGCGCTTAATTAACCGCAACGGCGAAAAGCGAAATGTCATGCCGTCAGAACCAATACGCGAGAGACCAGTTTTTCAATGCCACTCGCCGCTTCGGCGATGTTCTGCGCCAGCATATACGCGGGGGTCGTCACCACTTTGTTGTCTTCATCCACCACAATATCGTCGACCGGGCAAGGCACGTGTTCAGCCCCCATCTCCTCAACCGCGTCGGCAGTATCAAGATCGGTACCAATGGTCACGCGTAGCGGTATAGCAAATATTTTCGGCAACAGTGCCGGAGCGATACAGATAAAGCCCAACGGTTTACCCGCCTGATGCATCGCCAGCGCCAGCGCCTTGAGATCGCGATCGACTTCACATTCGCTCCCCTGTGAAGCAAAGCTGCTGAGGTTCTTTGCTGCACCAAAACCGCCGGGGACGATCAGCGCATCCAGCGCATCCGCTCGGGCATTGGCCAAAGGCTGAATCTCTCCGCGTGCGATACGCGCCGCTTCCACGAGCACATTACGGCTTTCCGCCTGCGCTTCGCCGGTCAGGTGATTGATAACATCGGTTTGCACTTTATCTGGCGCATAGCAGATGGCCTGAGCGCCGCTGCGGGCTATTGCCAGCAGGGTAATGACGGCTTCATGAATTTCACTTCCGTCATAAACGCCGCAGCCGCTCAGCACCACACCAATTTTCTTCATCACATCAGCCCCTTAGTACAAGTTTATGAAAGCAGTCAAAAATTTTGAATTACTCGCTATGCTTCACATATTTTACTGTTTCATGTAACAAACTATTTAAGGTTTGCTATCTTAATGAGCGAGTAAGCCAAATCCTCAGGTTGCGCCGTGTAAAAAAATCACTCAAATGATTCTGGCGTAACGACCAGTTCCCTGGTGTTGGCGCAGTATTCGCGCACCCCGGTTTATCCGGGGTCATTTTTTATCTGCCGCCGCGACCCACGCTTTCAGCACCGCGACATCGTTTTGCCACTCTGATTTCATCTCTTCAACCCATTCACCCACGTTATCCGACCACGCAGGTAAATCCGGCGTTTGAATCTGCTGCCCTAACTGCTGGATATGGCGCAAACCGATTGAGCCCGCAGCCCCTTTAATCTTATGACCCTCATCGACAATGCCTTTCTGGTCGCGAGCGGTTAAATTGGATTCCAGGACCGCCAGGTAGCCCGGCATCATTCTTTCAAAAACGGCCAGACCGTCATTAATCAGCTTCGGCCCTACCAGTTCGATATACTGCTCAAGCATCGGAATATCCAGTACAGAAGCCGATTTACTGCTATCTACAGATGGCATTGCATTCTCCTCTTCTTCCGGCGCATCCCAGAATTTTTTGATAATCGCAGTTAATGCCGGAACCGATAATGGCTTACTAAGAACATCATCCATTCCCGCATCCAGATACTCATTCTTGTTCTTCAGCACGTTAGCGGTAAGCGCCACCAGCGGCGGGAGCTCATCGGCGGCAAAGCGTTGTTTCAGCTGACGAGAAATATCGAGTCCAGTCATATCCGGCAGCTGAATATCAAGCAGAACCAGATCGTACTCGCCGGGTACAAACATCTCCAGCGCAGCCTTGCCGGTCATCGCCACATCCACGCTGTTGCCCAGCTTCTCCAGTACCGAGCGCGCCACGATCACGTTGAGCTCAATATCTTCCACCAGCAGCACGTTCAGCGCAGGTAATGGCATTTCATCTTCCGCCAGCGTGTCCTCGACCTCTTCAGCCACGGCCGGAGCGTGTACGGTAAGCGTAAAAGTCGCGCCTTTACCCGGGAGGCTGGTAACGCAAATATCACCGCCCATATTCCTCGCCAGGCGCCGCGATACGGCGAGGCCGATGCCGGTGCCCGTCGCTGGCTTGCCGCCCTGGCTATCTTTCACCTGGTAATACATGGCGAAAATTTTATCCTGTTCCGCTTCAGGGATGCCAATCCCTGAATCTTCTACTTCAAAGTGCAGGATATCGCCTTCGTCATAGCGCACGCGGACGTTCACATTCCCGCCTTGCGGAGTAAATTTCACGGCATTACTAATAAGATTCCACAAGATTTGGCGCAAACGCGTTCCGTCGGTGATCACTTTATGCGGCAGCGGAAGCGTGGGGTCCAGCACAAAATGCAGGCCTTTCTGCTGCGCCTGCAGGCCGGAGAGGTTTTCCAGGTCGGCCAGGAAGCCGGTAAAGTCCACCGGCTGGTTATCCAGCTGAATTTTACGCCGCTCCATCTTATCCATCTCAATAATATCATTGAAGATATTACCCAGCGTTACCGCTGAGACGTGGATGGTTTTCAGGTATCTTTCCTGTTCATCGGTAAGATCGGTATCCAGAAGGATTCGGCTAAGGCCTACGATGCCGTTAAGCGGCGTACGCAGCTCATGGCTGATCGTTGAGATAAAGGTGGTCTTATCACGGCTGGCCCGCTCCAGCGCGTCCTGATAGCGCTTACGCTCCGTAATATCGCGGCCAAACCCCATCAGGCCGCGCCGCTTACCGACGCGGTCATAATAAGGCACTTTGCGGATTTCAAAGCAGGCCTTGCGCCCGTCCGGATAATCCAGCCACTGCTCGTAGGTGAGCGATACGTTATGGCGGAAGACTTTCTCATCCGTCTCCAGCACTTTCTCCGCCACCTCTTCGCTGTAAACATCCTGCGGCTTAAGATGAATAAGCTGCTTTTCACTTTTACCGGTCAACAGTTCCATCGCTCGGTTACAGCCAGAAAACTCTTTATCTTCATTACGATAGAAAACCAGGTCCGGAGAGGCATCCAGGAAGGAGCGCAAGAAGGAGGATTGCTGTTCCAGCTGAATTTGCGCCTCTTCACGCTCTTTCATCTCAATTTTCAGCTGCTCAAGCGTCGTTTCACGTTCCGCTTCCGCCTTTTCACGTTCGCCGATTTCCTGATTAAGCTGGGCGATGTTGTCCTTAAGCTGCACATTCAGCTTGAGATCGCGTTCGCGCATCTCCTCCAGTTTCTCCACCAGCCTCGAGAGGCGCTGCCGGGACTCTTCCAACTGCTCAACCACCACCGACAGGAAATAGACCGCCCACGGGGTAATCAGCAAGCCAAAGAAGATGGAGCGGATCACATCAATACTTTCCACCTGGCCGTGCAGCACCATCGTCACGGCCATCTGCACAACGATCGCCAGCACCACCAGCGCAAAGGCCAGCAGCATTGAAAAGCGCACCAGACCCAGCTTCATCATCAGGTCAACATAATACTGCGCCAGCATACGGATTTGCTTCATAAGGGATTCCTTCGCGACAACTTCGCACAATAATACTCAATTCTGAGCAAGACGCTGTAAGTTGTGCCAAAAATGCGGGAAGGATTGTAGTTACGCGCCTGACGGTGGAGAGCCGTCAGCCGGAAATGACGTTATTCGGCAGCAGCCGGAGAGATCCAGCAACGCCCGATGGCTGACCCCTGCACGCCGTATTCATTGAGATATTTATCCAGCTCAACCATCCCGGTCCAACGGTTCTCACACCACAGCGGCGCCAGCAGCGTCGGGCGTCGGGCGCTGGCGGAGATACGGTGATAAATCACGTCTGGCGGAGTATGGCGAATCATCTCTCCTGCGGTGACCGTATACGCTTCCAGCGCAATACCGTTTAACCTGCCGGCCTGCCACGCCCTGGCCATAATACTGCCCTTCACAATATGAAGTGGATGCAGCTTAATGCCGTCTACGCCGGTCTCCACCACCTGCGCTAAGGTCTCCAGGCATTCACGCTGCCCTTCGCCCGGCAGGCCCACGATAAGGTGGCTACACACTTTGAGGCCGCGCTCGCGTGCCAGACGGGTGGTTCGCTGATAGCAGGCAAAATCGTGGCCGCGATTGATTCGGTGCAGCGTTTTATCATGCGCGGTCTGTAGCCCCAGCTCGAGCCAGACTTCATACCCCTGCTCCCGATATTCAGTCAGCAGATCCAGTACCGCGCCGGGGACGCAGTCCGGGCGAGTCCCTACGCATAGCCCGACAATATTCGCCTGGCTGACCGCCTGCTGATACATGGCGCGCAGCACCTGCACCTCGGCAAAAGTGCTGGTATAAGCCTGGAAATAGGCCAGATAGCGCTTTGCGCGATTCACCCGCTGCGCCTGATGGGCCAGCTGTTCAGCAATCGAGCGGTGCTGCTGCTCTTCATCGGCAAAAGAGGCGACATTACAGAACGTACAGCCGCCGCGACCAATAGTGCCATCGCGATTTGGGCAGCTAAATCCACCATGCAGCGTCAGTTTATGAACCTTTTCACCATAGCGGCGCATAAGATCCCCACCAAACATATTGACTAATTTTTGTAACTGCATAATCTGATAGACCGGCCTTAAGAAAGGGGCCAAGCCTGCCATTTTTAGCTACCGACGGCGATGACCTGGATCAATCGTCAACGCGGCCGCCTATCTCATTGCATAAACACTCAAGATAACTGCAATTTAATTCATCCTTATGGTAATGAGTTTTCCTTATATATAGCCGCTGATTTGCCATTATCTTTACCAGGGCATAAAACAGTATCAGTCACCGCAAATCAAACAAAAACCAGTTTAAAAAACTGCAATGAAAAAACAATTCAGCACAGAAGGATAATGTCTCGCCGTCGATATAGTGAGACAGATCACACTCAATTATGACGACCGGTACGTTTCCCTGGCATTTAAAATGCCATTATTTTCTTAAAAATCATTAAATTAGGTGTTGTATAGCACATTTTTGTATAAATAAGATTGCCATTTGACGTATGTGTGGATTCCCGATAAGTTGGGAATCCGCTGGAAGCTTTCTGGATGAGTGCTCTGCTCATCATATTTATGCAGTAATTGAGATTCCCTCTTAACAGCAAGTCCTCAAACTTGTGTACCGATGCGAAAAGGATTTAAAGAGGGCGAATGCGAGGTGTAAACCCCGTCGCCATGCTCTTTCTGTGCC
>NZ_VOJB01000046.1:0-26232 GCF_007910085.1 Klebsiella sp. ME-303
CACCCGAGGGTTCACAAGCATAACTATATGCCCATGTCACGGCCGACCAGCTCAATAGCAATAATGCTATTAGCATGTTCAAACGCCCATTTATTTTCATCACTGGCACCTTTCGCTGACTTTATTCACCGGCTGCTGCTTCGCGCTCTCCGGAAGTTGATATTTCACCATGCAGTGCTGTCCGGCGCTCTCGCCCCACTGCACTTCCAGCATGCCGTTCAGTGGCAGCCCGGCGAGATAGGCCTGGCCGTCGTCGCCGACGATGGTGCTGTTACCCGCCTTCTGGCTGACCGTGGCGCCGAACGGCACCGGCTTGCCGTTATGCATCAGGGTCATCAGCGCGCGCACCCCGACGTGGGCGTTAAATTCGGCGCGCACCAGCGCCCCCTGGGTCGGCACCACGTTGGTGACCGCGTCTTCAATATCGACGTTCTGCCCCATGGAGTTGGTATTCAGCGCCACGCGGTTCTGGCGATAGGTGGTGGCGTACGGGATCACCGCGTAGCCGCGCCAGTCGGTTTTCACCCCGGTGGCGTTTTCCAGCTCGACGCCGGCCGCCCCCGGCGCTTTCACCAGAATGTTGGTGTCGCCGAGCGGCTGGCTAAGGGTGACGCCGTTGCGGTGGACCACCACGCCGCCGCTCACCCCGTAGTTCACCTGGTGGTAGCCGTCGCTGTAGTTGTAGCCCGCCTGCAGGTTGCCGTAGGTGCCCTGATAGCTCATGTTGGCGTTGCCGCTGTTGCTGGTGCCGTGGTTGCCGTCGCTCTCCTGCACGTTATAGCTCAGGTTGTTATCCGCCAGCAGCGTCCCGTTGATGCCGGTGGTCCCGGTGGTCTTACCGTGCTGGTCGGTGGTGGTGCCGAAGCTCATATTGGTGGTATTGGCCGAACGGTAGATATCCGCGCTATGGTTGCTGGAGAGCCACTGGCCAATCGGCAGCGAAATATTAAAGGCGTAGATCTGATCCGCCTCCTCTTCCCCCGGCGACTTGTCATAGTTCCACGTCAGGCTATAGGAGATGCCGTTCCAGCTGCCGTTATAGCCCACCTGCAACATGCGATCTTTCTCATCGGTGTGCCAGTAGGTCTGCTCGGAGCCGGTGACAAAAATCGAGCCGATTTTGCCGACCTGCTGCGAGATATTGAGCTGCGCTTTGCCTTTTTTGGTGTAGTAGAGATCGTAGTAATCGGTCCACACCGGCTTATCCTGCTTACCGTCGTGATCCTCATCTTTCCACTCATTGTCGCCGGTATAGCCGCTCATATTTTTATACGTCGTCTCGTCGAGGGTGTAGAACCCCTCCGTCGAGTAGCGGTAGCCCAGCAGCTGGAAGTTGGTGCCGAGATCGTTCAGCGCCTTAGCGTAGAGGAAGCGCACCGACTGACCGTCGTGCTGGCTGCCGTCGGCGAGGGTGCTGTTGGCCTGGGTGATATCGGCGGAGATCGCGCCGAAATCACCCATATTCAGCCCGGCGCCCAGCGCAAAGGCGTGGTAGTCGTTGCTGACCTGCGAACCGCCGTAAAGGGTGAAACCATGCGGCAAACCATAGATCGCCGTTCCCTGGGCGAAATTGACCTCATCCTGATCATCGTTGGTGCTGCGGTATTTACCGGCGGTCAGGGCGTATTTCAGTCGTCCTTCGCGCTGCAGCAGCGGCACCGCGGAGTACGGCACGGTAAAGGTATTTTCGCTACCGTCGCTCTCTTTTACCGTCACCTGCAGGTCGCCGCTCGACGAGGTCGGGTAGAGATCGTTAATGGCGAAGGCGCCCGGCGAGACGTAGGTCTGGTAGATAACGTAGCCGTTCTGCTTGATGGTGACCCTGGCGTTGCTCTTCGCAATCCCGCGCACCGTCGGCGCAAAGCCTTTCAGGCTGTCCGGCAGCATGTTGTCATCGGAGGCAATCTGGACGCCGCGAAAGCCGAGGCTGTCGAAAACATCCGACGGGGTGTAGCTTTCCCCGAGCGTAAGTTCCGCCTTCAGCGGCGCGATCGTGCGCTCGACGTAGGTGCTGATATGCTCCCACTTGTTCTCCGTTTCGCCCTCGCCGCTGGTGTAGTTCCAGGTGGAGTAGTCGCGCAGGCGCCAGGCGCCGAGGTTCAGGCCGCTTTGCAGGTTGAGATAGTAGCTGTCTTCTTTCGTATCGCCGCCGCTGTTGCCGCCGGTGAAGTCATAGTTCAGCAGCAGCGCGTTGATCCCCTGGTCCCACTCTTCCGGGGGAATATAACCGCGCGCGCTCTGCTTCAGCGCCGCCTGCGGCACGCTGATGTTCAGCTGCTGATGCTCAAAGTCGAACTCGGTGGAGGATTCCGGTATAGCGGCAAAGGGCGCACACTGCTCCGGCGCCAGCTTCGCCAGGTCCGGGAAGGCTTTGGTATTGACCCCCATCTGTTCCAGGCGCCCGGTGGTAAAGCACGGCGCCAGCCCGGTATCATCCTGGCCGCCTTTTGCCGCTTTAAAGTTCACGTCTTCCGTGGAGACCAGCTGCTTATTCAGATAAATATCAACGTGATATTTACCCGGGGCCTGGCTATCGCCCTTTTCGAAATGCGAGAGATCGGCCACCGCGTTAGGGTCATCCGATAAAAACGCGGGGTTAAAATAGTTATCCGCCAGCGCGGATAACGGTAATGCCGATAAGGTTGCCGGCAAAATAATACGGTATACCCGACGGCGGGCAAATAGAACCTGCATCACCGCAAGGGTGATATATTTTATTTTTAACGTCATTATTTTGCCGACCTGTTTATTATTCTATTATGGCTTTCTGTTCGGGCGAGTTTGCCCCGTAATCATTAATGGTCTGGAAGGTGATATTTCCCTGCGCGTTCGCCGGCAGTTTTAAATCCGCCTGCGACATCGGCGCCACCATTGTCGTCGGTAACGTTGCTGTACCGGCGTGAATCTGTACCAGCGTCATATAATAGGGCGTTGGGTTTTTCACCGTCAGGGTATTACCGCTTTCGTGGAAGCGCAGCTTCGCCGGCGCATCAATCGAGGCCATCGGCAGATTTTTCGGGCGAACAAAAAGTTTAATCCGGCTCAGCACCGCGATCTGCAGGGTATTTTTCCCTTTGGTGTCTTTTGCCGCCGAGGGAATCGCTTTGACGTTAACCCAGTAGAGGCTTTCGCGATCCGTAGGCAGATTATTCGGCCCGACGTACATAATGCGCAGCGTATTTTCTTTCTGCGGCTTCATCACAAACAGCGGCGGGGTGATGACAAAATCGCTGCTTTTGCTTTCGCTGGCGTTTTCCACCCATGACTGAATTAAAAAGGTGGCCTTCGGGTCGGTATTATTCACCGCCAGTGAGACCTGATTATTGCCCTGCGGATAGATGACGCGGGTGGAACCTAGTGATACCCCGCCGTTCGCCGCGGCGTGCGCCTGCGCTTCGGTTTGCGCCTGCGCCGCGGGCACAGCCAGACCGGCACCGGCTAAGGCCAGCGCAACCAGAGACAGGCGAGAAAAAGAAATAACGGACATAAAGTGCCTTTCACAATAAAGATTTGCCGCGGACGGCATCAGGAAATTACAAATAGGTTAACGTGAACCAGGTTTGTGCGTTTGCATCCCCTGCCACGACGGTTCTCGAGGTCGCGCGATATTTGGCGACAAAATTGAGTACGGTCGTATTGTCCTGAATAGCGGTAAAATTCATCGGCTGCGTGTTCGGGATAATTTGATTTCCCTGATTATCAAAAATGCCTAACCCGACGCCCTGCGCGCTCTGCGCACCGTCGGTCACCGCCAGTACCCCCGGATCTTTGCCATCCGTCAGGCCGCGAAAGGCCACGCTGACTTGCTGGCTTACCGTGGTATCGCAATCCTTCAGCGTAATGGTAAACGCCTGCGGATCTGTCCAGCTTCCCAGCCCATGAAATTCATTGGAGCGCACCTGCCCCATCTCAACGGTCAAATCCTCGCTACCGGCATCCACCGCGCAGGCGGCATTGACCACGGCGCCCTGAAACTCAACGTCGCCGCCCTTTACCGTCACCACGTGGTGGTTGCCCGCCTGTGCCAGAGCGGGAAACAAAAACGCCCCCGCGAGAGAAAACGCCTTCAGCCGTTGTGTAGTGAAATTCATATCTACTCCTTTCAATGACACAGCCGCCGTCCCTGGCACAGGATCCCTAAATGAAAATGACTAACGCGACCTTACTGGTAAGTCACGTTGAACGTGGCGGTGGTGTCCACGCTACCGGCCGTTGCGGTATCCGCAGTCTGGTAGTAGTCAGCGGAGAAGTTCAGGGTATTGTCGCCGTCGATCAGCGTAACAGCCTGAGACGCGGTACCCAGATCCAGCGCAGAGCCGTCTTTGTCATAAATCTGGATGCCCACGCCCGCCGCGTTGCCCGCGCCAGAGGTGTTGTCCAGCACGCCAGCTTCACCTGCAGCCGCGTTGCCGTCGAAGGTCACAGAAGCCTGGGAAGCGATGGTGGTATCGCAGTCAGCCAGCTTGATGCTGAACGGAGTTTTCTGGTTAGCCACGGAGTCTTTACCGGTGAAGGCAGACAGTTTTACCTGGCCCATGTTCACAACCTGGTTGGTAGTGTCTGCGGTTACCGCACAGGCCGCATCAACAACAGAGCCTTTAAACTCAACGGTGCCGCCCTGAACGGTGGAAGAAGACCCGCTGGTCGCTGCCATCGCAGAAGAAATACCGCCAGCCATAACCATTGCCAGAACGACGCTTTTTACCATAAATGCTTTTTTCATTTTTTAATCCATACACATTAAATTGATTTTGTATTCCCTCATTCATTACCGCTTATTTTTTTATAGCCGAAGTTATTACCAGGGAACGTTCCCCTGTGGCGATAAAAAGACGGTTTAAATATAAGAAGACACTCCGTGTTGTCCTGGGAATAATTCTTACAGAAAGTTTTATGAATCTAAATCAATTTTTTCGTCCAAAACTGGACATTCGAAAATGATGCAAGTCAATAATGATAATTACGTATAAAAATCATGATGTTAATAATTCAAAGAGCTGGTGCGTCTAAAAAACAGGCGCCGTTGTTGGTGTATTGTTATGAGCTTATTTAAAAATCGATAGGAATTCGTTTATTAATTCCCTTCAGCACGCCTCGATGGACGCTGATGTACTCCCCCTTGCGCAGTTCAGACAGGACGTACAGTATTCCGCTGCGGGAAAGATTGGTGCGCCGCTGGATAAAATTGAGCACGTTGATTTGCTCGCGATATTCCTCAGGATAGGAGCCGAGTTCCAGAATCAACGTCCGGATCATGATGAATGATTCCACGCCAATAAACTCCTTCTCGCGGATGGCCATGACCAATAACCGGTGGGCCAGAATCCGGGCGATATCATGCCAGAGATTTTGCTCGTCTATAATCTCCACAAACTTAGCAAGCGGCACTAATTGACATGTACAATGTGTTTCTGCAGAAAAAAAATGCTTCGGCCTGGCCTCTACGTCGTAAAAGGTACTATATCCATCAATCAGCCCCAGTACCGAGGGGGAAAATAGCGTGGTTATCGCCATATTGTTTTCATCATGGCAAACCACGCCGGTTCCCTCGAGCAGGAGTAATATATTCGCGTTATTTTCGGCATCGAAAAATTCAAATCGCTCGTCCGGCTGCAGCTCAAGCGGTGTGCTCACGGGCAGCAGCGCCTGCAAAATACGCTGAATCGCTAACGCGGGCTTGGTATTACGGCCAAACGAAAAGGAACGTAAGGAGCCACGATCAAAATCATCATCGATAATAAACATTATTTATTCTCATATTTAGCCTACGACATTACTTAATTAAAATACTAGCATCAAAAATCGAGGAAATAAAAAAAATTAAAATATCATTATAACTCAACAGGTTAATTTCATTTTGCGTTTTTTACACTAGTCATATCCTACTGATATATCAGCATAAAAACTCTCATTTTCTGCATGGATAAAATACCCTACCCAAGGTAAAAACCATTACTTTTTCTACTCATGAACTATAAATTTATTCACATAAAAACCACATAAAAACGCTATAAAAAATCACATTATCATAAAAAATAATGGCTAAAAGGATAATTAAAAAGCCGCTGAAAAAGCATATTAACGCTTGTCCTCCTCAGCTGAAAAAGGCTGAGGAAATGAATAAAAAAAACGAGAAAATAACGATGGCAAACGTTTGTATGATTATGATGGAAGGGGCTAAGTTTCACGAAAAATTAGCATTCAGCGTAACGCGAGAAATGCCTGGGCAATGAATAGTCAGGCAAAAGCATCATGAGATTCAGCGGAAGCACGTCCCTGCTGGCAAATTGCCCGGCATCTTCCCGCGCGGAGCATGAAGCGGGCGCCCTGACTTCGCGATGCCCGCCCGGCGCCATGACAAGTTACCCTGTAAACAGCTGAAACTTCTTTTTATCGCTGTCGTCGATCGCTCTTAATACCCGGCAGGGGACCCCAGCGGCGATCACGTTCGCCGGTATGGAACGGTTCACCACGCTGCCGGCGCCAATGACCGAGTTTTTTCCGATGGTGACGCCTGGGTTGATAATCACCCCGGTGCCCAACCAGACGCCGTCTTCAATTATCACCGGCTGAGAGAACTGCTGCTGGGTATGGCGCAGATCCGGATGAATCGGATGGCCGGCGGTGGAAATGGTCACGTTGGGCGCAAACATCACGTTATTGCCGATGATAATGTCGGCATCATCAACCAGCGTCAGGTTGAAGTTCGCGTAAAAATTATCGCCAATGGTGGTGTGGGTGCCGTAGGCCACATGAATCGGAGGCTCTATCCAGCACTGCTCGCCCACGGCGGCGAACATCCGCTGAATAATGTCGTTTCTTAATTCCTGATTAAAGGGGTGCGAGTGGTTGTATTCGTAAGCTCGCGCCTTGCCCATCAGCCGCTGCTGCGGTAACCCATATCCTGAATCAAGATAAAGCTCGCCGCTGTTCATTCTTTCCTTCATATCCATGGTCAATATTTCCTCATTTATCAATCACATCCTTGTGAATTATCGGACTGTTTTCTAAACCGTCATCGCGCTATCGCTCATCTTTTCCGACGTTGCCTTACCCGATAAGGTAAAGGCGGAGATTAGCGTGACGCTCAGCGCAATGCCGCCAAGGATCATATAGGTATCCTGGAAACCGATACGGTCATACATATTCCCGGCAAATGCGGAGAGGAAGATCGCCGCCACCTGTTTGGAAAACTGGAAGCCAACCAGGTAAATCGTCGCCGACAGGCGAACGTCAAACACGCCGGTAATATATTTAAACGCGCCTACCAGCAGGAACGGGACTTCCAGCGCATGGAGCATTTTCAGCGCCACCACTTCAGCGGCCGTCGTGGCGAACGATGACCCGATCATCCGTGCCGCCATCACCATGCCGGCAATCAGCAGGGTATTCTTCGCGCCGATGCGGTTAATAATCCACGGCGAGCTGAACATAATAATCGCGTTGCATATTTCCCCGGCGGTGGTCGCAAAACCGAAGGCGCGGGTGCCCGATTCCGGGGTAGCAAAGAAGGATTTAAAGAAGGTGGCGAACTGCTGATCGAAAACGTCATAGACGCAGGCGACGCCGATGACGTACAGAATAAACATCCACATTTTGCGCTGGCGGAACATGCCCACGGCAGTTTTTAAATCCACCGCCGGGCGATTTGCACCTAAAGAATCCATCACCTGTGCGGTCTGGCTGGCCTGCGGTTTCGCAATGGCCACCAGCACGACCAGTACCAGCGCGGCGGCCGACCCCATCCAGAACACCCACTCGGGGTTAACGCTGAACAGCATCCCCGCCGTGGTGGCGCACAGCGCCCAGCCGAGGCAGCCAAAAGTCCGCGCTTTGCCGTACTCAAACCCGCTGTTGCGGCTCACGCGTTCAATATAGGCTTCCATTGCCCCGGCGCCGGCAGAGAACACAAAGCCGATGTAGGCCCCGCCGCTCAGCGCGCCGAGCCAGATATTGGTTTTCAGCAGCGGCGCAAAAACGTAGAGGAAAAAGGGCGCGATCAGCACCAGCAGCACCGTCACAATCCACATCAGATGCTTTTTCAGCCCCAGCTTATCGGAGATCACGCCCAGTATCGGCTGAAAACAGATGGCAAACAGCGACAGGCTGGAGAAAACAATGCCGGTCTCGGTTTTATTCAGGCCGATGACGTCCGATAGCCAGATCGGCAAAAACGGAAAACAGGTGGCCATGATGAAAAAGTAGAGAAAGAAGAACAGCCCGAAAATCCAGAAATTGGGGTTGTTTTTATGGGTACAGACGGTCGGGTTCATGGTGTATTCCTCAAAAAGGGCCGACGCGCGGCCCATCGTCATCACACGCGTTGCAGGCCAATCAAAATGGCGCTTTCCGGATCGAGGACTGGCAGCGCCAGCCCCGCCTGTTGCAACCACTCACCGCTGACGGTCTGCGGCGTCGTCATCCATTCCGGCAGCTTACGCATGGTATGGCCGCCCTCTCCCGTAATCTGAATATCGGGATGGTCGAGCAGCGTCACCTCGTAACGGGCGCCCGCTTCCAGCCCCGCCACGCGCAGCGGCGCCATCAGGGTGTAGTCCGGCATCGCCAGCTGGCTGACGAGGAAAATCGCCCGATGCCGATCCTCGCTCACCACGCCGTGCGCGAGGGTTGTGGCGTCCGGCATATCGATACGCCACTGCACGCCGTGATGAATGACATCGCGCCACTGCTTATGCAGCGCCGCGTATTTGCAATAGCCCGCGCGCTCCTGCTCATCGGCGGTCACCGGGTCCAGCTCAAGCCCCATATGACCGAACAGCGCCGTCAGGCCGCGAAACGCAATGCTGTGCTGGCGGAAGGTGGCGTGGCAGCGGCGGTTGCCAATGTGCGCGCCCATCACTTCCGGCGGGAAGAAGTAGCTCATGCCGCGCTGGATGGTGTTGCGCTCAAGGGCATCGTTATTGTCGGAAGCCCAGAAACGATGGCTGCGCTTCAGCACTTCATAATCGATACGCCCGCCGCCGGAGGAGCAGGATTCAAATTCAATATGCGGGAAGCGGGCCACCAGCGTATCCAGCAGGCGATAGAACTGACGAGTTTGCGCATCGGCGGCGGCTTTGCCGTTATGGGCAGGCTGCACCAGCTCGCGATTCATATCCCACTTCACATAGTCCACCGCGTGCTCGCCCAGCAGCCAGCTCATCCGTTCCAGCAGATAATCAAAGGCTTCGGGGATATTCAGGTTCAGGACAAACTGATGACGCCCGGGGATCGGCGTATAGCCCGGCAGCGCCAGCAGCCAGTCGGGATGGGCGCGGTAGAGATCGGAGTTCGGGTTGATCATCTCTGGCTCAACCCAAATGCCGAACTCCATCCCCAGCGACTTCACGTGGTCGATAACCGGCGTCAGACCGTCAGGATATTTTTTCTCATCAAGATACCAGTCGCCGAGCGCCGCCCAGTCGTCGTTGCGCCCTTTAAACCAGCCGTCATCAATGATAAAGCGCTCCACGCCCAGCTCCGCCGCCTCATCCGCCATGCGCATGATGTACTGCGGGTCGTGGTCGAAATAGATCCCTTCCCAGGTATTGAGATGCACCGGACGCGGTTTGTTGTCCGGGAAGCGAATAATCTGTTCGCGCAGATAGCGGTGGAACTGCTGGCTCATGCCGTTCAGCCCCTGCGCCGAATAGCTGGCGTAGAGGTTCGGCGTCCACAGCGTTTCCCCTTCCGCCAGCGCCATTTCTCCCGCCAGATAGAGCGCTTCCGCCTGCAGATAGCGGCGACCGTCGGTTTTCACTTCCGCCCGCAGGCGGTGGTTACCGCTCCAGCCCAGATGCACGCCCCACACTTCGCCCTGCATCTCGCTAAAAGCGCGGCTGCCGGTAATCAGCGCCGGAAAATGTTCGTGAGAAGTGCGTCCACGACGGTTTTCCAGCACAAAGCTGTCGTGTTCAAGGGTCAGACGATGGGGCTGAAATTCGCGGATCCAGCGGCCATGAAAGGCCATGACTTCGCGGGCGCGCTCGGCGACCGGCAGCGTGACCGCCAGGCGGTCCACCTGCCACGGCTGCGGGCGCAGGTTGGTTAAACCATGACGAACGCTGAGCACGCCGCTGCTATCAAGCTGAATTTCACTGCACAGCCGCAGGCCCGCCTGCGCGTCTTCGCTGAGAAGGGTTAAATTCTGCCCATCCTGCACCACCTCGGTCGTGGTAAACATCGGTGAGGCATCCAGCCCCTGGCGGTGGCCTTCAATGCCCGGCGCACCAAACAGGCCGTGGCCCAGTTCGGCCATTAAGGTCACCGGGGAATCGACGTCGAGGCGGCCATTGGCCACCGGGCGGGCGATGCTGGCCGCATCCTGCGGCGTAAAGTGGCTTAAATGCGGCCCCCAGTAGATAATTTCGGCGAACGGACGGGTTTTGATCACCACATCAGCCGCTGCGCTTTGCAGACGTAAAATCGAATCAGACATGAGACATCTCCACAACAAGGAATGCCTTACTGTTGATCCGAAACGTTTCGGGTTCCAACCAAAACGTTTCGGATCCGTGATCGAGTTCAGGAAATTAATCTGACGGGAAGGGAATCAGGCGGTTTCGCCAGGAATAAATTCAGGCTGCCAGAGCACCTGGAGAGAGGCCAGATCCTCGCCGGCGATTAAGCGGCGGACCATGGTGGCAATCTGGCGGCCCACGCCCTGCCGGGTGGACTGAACCACCGCGCCCACCGGGGTTTCGATGATGCTGTCCTGCGGCAAGCCGTCGTAAACCACCAGCGAGACGCGATCGGCGCCGGTGAGGCGTCCGAGCTGAGCCAGAGCCATCGCCGCGCCGTCGCCGTGGGTGTTGCAATCGGTGACAATCGCCGTTGGCGGTTCAGGCAAGCGCAGCAGTTCCATCGTTGCCTGAAACCCGCCGCGGCGGGTGGGCGGTACGCTGCGCAGCCAGGTTTCCGCCAGGCCCGCTTCGCGCAGCGCCTGCAGGTAACCGTTGCGGCGCTGGGTAATAAACGCCTGATTGTTATTTTCGCTCAGCAGCGCGATGCGCTGATGCCCCTGGCTAATCAGATGACGGGTGGCGCGGTACGTTCCCGCCTGGTTATCGAAATCAAACCAGGCGTAGGGCTGCGGCAGGCGGCTGCGCCCCAGGGCGAGAAAAGGAAAGCCGGAAGAGAGCAGCTGAATCAGGCGCGGGTCGTCGTCCAGAGTATGGGCCACGATCAGCGCATCGACGCGACGACTCTGCACCATACGCATATAGCCGTGCTTATCGGCCTGTTCATCGTCGGCAATCAGCAGTAAATCAATCTCATAGCGCGCCAGCTCGTGACTGATTTCTCCCACCATTTCGAGAAAGACGTTGTTATTCAACGGCGCGGGACGCACGGGGAAAACGAGGCCAACGGCGTCGATTTTGCCCATTTTCAGGCGGCGGGCGAAAGTATTTGGCCGATATCCACGGCGCTGAGCTTCGGCCTCCACGCGGGCGCGCGTCTCCTGCGACACGTCATCATAGCCGTTTAGCGCACGGCTGACGGTCGTTACCGAGATCCCAAGTTCTTTAGCAATGGCTTTCAGCGACATAAGTATCCCTGTCTTCGCGGGAGAATGCGGCTAGTGTCCCGCAATACGGGCATGGCGTCCAGCAAGAGCGACGCCGCGCGGCAATACCTGAACACCGCGGCCCTCGGCGCCTGATGATACGTCACAACGAAATGAGAGGCAGCAAGACCGTTTATTCAATGTGGCGGTAAATTAAACGCCCCCTTCCCCATAAGAAAGAGACGAAGATGCGCTGTAATTCACCAAGCTGAATATATTTGAATCCGACAGGTTTACCCTATA
This sequence comes from Klebsiella sp. ME-303, assembly GCF_007910085.1. NCBI lineage: Bacteria > Pseudomonadati > Pseudomonadota > Gammaproteobacteria > Enterobacterales > Enterobacteriaceae > Klebsiella > Klebsiella sp. ME-303. The sequence continues at coordinate 11,810 of NZ_VOJB01000046.1, forward strand.
CAAATCATATGGTTGATAGATGAATGAGTTAATCGCTCAACCCTGGAAAAATAACGCAGCGTCTGGAAAACGTACATTTAATCCCCATAAATCATTCGATTTATTTTTAATTAAAATATGAAGTATGTATCGGAATTATAATTCGCAGTTAAAACAAACATGAACACGGTCTGTTCATTGATATTTATCAACTAAGAATCACTTGATAAAAGTTTTTAAAAAGAGGGAGTGATATAAAAGCTAAATAATGGAATATGTTAATAACAGGGTTTTATGTATAACTCACTACTGCCTGTTTCTTCACGGCACGCTTTATTTTTCTGTTTATTTCTTTCAACATTCGAGCTGTTAACTTATGTCGCCAGCGATGTAGTAATGCCGGGAATGCTAACGGTTATTAAAGACTTAAATGCTCAACCGCATTACGTACCGTGGTCACTTAATGCCTATTTACTTGGCGGCGTCAGCTTTCAGTGGCTTATTGGACCGGCGTCGGATAGATTTGGCCGCAGGCCTTTATTACTCATCGGCTGTGCGCTTTTTTCTGTTTCCTGCCTGGCCACGCCATGGGTAGACAATATCCAGGTTTTTACTCTCCTGCGGTTTATTCAGGGAATAGGTTTGGGGTTTGTGGTGGTGGTGAGCTATCCGGCCCTGCAGGAAGCATTCAACGAATCGGATGCGATCCGCTTAATTGCCCTGTTTGCCAATATCGCGCTGCTGTCGCCGCTGTTTGGCCCTTTGGTCGGTAGCGTTGTGCTTGCATACCTGTCATGGCGCACGCTTTTTATTGCTATCGCGCTGATGGCGGCGCTCACCTGGTTCGGTTTGCTACGCTGGATGCCGGAGACGATCGGCGTCGTACGCCAGGATGGCAGTAAAATTGAATGTCAGCCGCTCGAGGTAAAAACCCTCGCGCGCGCTTATGGCGATTTGCTTACGAACCCACGCTGTATATCCGGCAGCGTTGCGCTTGGCCTCGTCGGGCTGCCGCTGATGGCGTGGATCGCGCTCTCCCCGCTGCTGCTGGTGCATCATCTAAAAATGAGCATGCTGGAGTACGCGCTATGGCAATTACCTATTTTTGGTGCGTTGATTGCGGGGAATATCGTCCTTAACGTTACCGCTGAAAAATTTAAGCCGGAGCAGTTATTATACTTTTCACTGTCTCCCGTATTTATCGGCATAATGCTGGCGCTGGTCATGACGCTAATATGGCAAAATATTATTGCGCTGATTATCGGCATGGCTATTTATGCTTTTGGCCTGGGCATTTGCAACGCCACGCTGTATCGCCTCACGCTATTTTCCAGCGAGCATGGAAAAGGTTCAGTATCGGCAATGATAGGCATGATTTCCGTCGCTATTTTTAGCCTCGGGGGGGCGCTAATGGCCGGATTGGGCGCCGGCGACAGCCTCAGCGCATATATTATCGCGGCCACTATTCCGATGCTGGCAGCATTATTCATTATCGTTAATATATTCACCCGGCAGAAGAGGAGTAAAACGAAAATAACAGCTTCAGGCCATTAATCACTCACGGACGACTTTTTATTAAGGATTAATAAAATGGACACTTTATCCTGCGTCGATGCCCTCTGCGCACTCGACAGCCCTTATCATGAAGATAGCGATTCACAACGGCTCTTTGATGAAGCCATGCGTGAAATCGTTGCATTTCATGTTATGAATACGCCGGGCTACCGCCAGTGGCTGGCCCGCCACAATATTCCGGCAGATGCGGCCAATATAGACTCGTGGTCGCAGCTGCCGCCGATCTTTGCCGACTACTTCAAACAGAATCTGCCGATCGGCCGCTCCGGTGAGGATGCGCTTGAACTCACCTCTTCCGGTACCAGCGGGCAGAAAAGTCGAATGCGCTATGATGCGCGCAGTATCGGAGCCGCCCAGGGAATGGTCGATCGCATTTTCCGCCATTATGGCTGGGAAACGCCCGATGCGCCCTGCAACTACCTGCTCCTCAGCTACGAACCCGCCGATATCATCACGCTTGGCACCTCTTTTACCGACCAGTTCTTGTGTAAATACGCGCCGGTCAAACGCGCCGTTTACGCGCTGCGTCACACCGGGAGCGGGCATGAGTTCGACCCTTTCGGCGTGATTCGCGCTTTACAGGAGTTTGCTGAAGAGGGGTTACCGGTACGAATCCTGGGTTTCCCGGCATTTATGTGGTTCATACTTGAACGGATGCGAGAAATGCAGCTACCGCCGCTCCAGCTTCATCATCAATCGCTGGCCTTTTTCGGCGGCGGCTGGAAAACGCATGCCGACCGTGAAATCCCTAAATCCGCGTTCTATGCGCGGCTGACCCAACAGCTCGGGATCCCCGATAGCCGATGCCGCGACGGCTATGGTTCCGTGGAGCACTGCGTGCCCTACATTGAATGCGCGCATCACCATTTCCATATTCCCGTTTATTCCCGCGCCTGGATCCGCGATACCGCCTCTCTGGCGGTGAAAGATTATGGGCAGCGCGGTTTTATACAGTTTGTGTCGCCTTATATCACCTCCTGCCCTGCGCACAGCGTGGTCATGAGCGATCTAGCACAATTGCACCGCGCCGAAGAGTGCGGATGCGGTGTGGCAACCGATTGGTTTGAGCTGCTGGGCCGGGCCAGCCATAGCAAAGCACGTAGCTGCGCACTGGCGGCGTCAGAACTGATTAAGGGAAATTAATATGTATTTCATTCAGGGAAAAAACTATTCCTCGCTCACGCCAGAAGAGGCCATCGCCATGTTGACGAGCGGGCTGGATAGCGCGCTGGGCCAACCGCCGCGTCCGGAAACCGTGCTTGCCTGCGCCGGGCGTTTTATCGAACAGCTAAAAGACCACGCTTTCCTTCCCCAACTGGGCCCGGCTTATCGGGAAGAGGTGAGAAAGTTTTGCCAACCTGACGCGCTGCGCCAAAAGCTCGAGCATGAGCTGGGGGATAACCCCTTTTCCGTGCGCCGCATTAACTACCGTGAACCGCAGTTTGAAGGCTGGCGTCCTTTGGGCGTCGTGGTGCATGTCACCCCAGCCAATGCGGAACTGCTTCCCTTCTTCGCAATAATAGAGAGCCTGCTGGTCGGGAATATTAACTGGCTGCGCCCAAGCGCCAGCGAACAAGGAATGACAATCGATCTGCTACGGGCGTTTATCCGCTGCGATTTAACTGACCAGCTGGCTAACTTCGTCGCCGTGGTTCCCGTCGAAACCACGCGCCTTTCCCTGCTGCTTACCCACGCCGATGGTATATCGGCCTGGGGTGGCGATACCGCCCTCGAGGCGATTCGTCAACAGCTCCCTGGCGGGTGTCGCTGGATCCCCTGGGGACATAAAATCAGCTTTGCCTGGCTACAACCGGATGCCGTTAATGAAGAAAGCCTTCTCGCGCTGGCGGATGACGTTTGCTGTTTTGACCAGCAGGCCTGTTCCAGCCCGCAAATCGTTTTTGTTGATAGCGATGATTCGGCGGTATTGCAGGATATTGGCGGAAGACTGGCAGAGGCCATGCGGCGCCGTCACGCACGGTGGCAACCGTTAATGCCCGATGAAAAGGCGGCGGCGGATATCACCCGCGCCGTCGCCTTCGCGCAGCTGGACGCCGTATTTGCCGGGGCTGACAACGCTCTGCTGGCAGGAGACGGCTGGCGCATCATTCAGCAACACACCTCGGCCATAACGCCTTCACCGCTGTTCCGAACCGTCCTGCTGCGGCCGCTACCGCAAAATAAAGTGATGCAAACGCTGCGCCCCTGGCGAACCCACCTGCAAACCTGCGGGCTGGTTGTCGCCGATCGGGACAGAATCCCCCTCAGCCAACTGCTGCTGGCAGCCGGCGTCAATCGAATTACCCCCGTCGGTAAAATGCATGACGGCTATCACGGCGAACCGCATGACGGCGTTTACGCCTTAAGCCAGCTGGCTCGTCGCGTCACCGTGACGCTGGATGCCGATGTCCTGCCGCAGCAGGCCACGCTCGATCCGAACCCGCCGCCGCCGATGCTGACGGCGCAGCAGCCGATTATGGATAAAACGGCATTCTTACAGCACGCGATGCGGCCCAGCGCCCAGCTTTTCTTTCGCAGCGGCGGCAGCAGCGGCGTGCCTAAACTCGCCGGGTTTACCTATCGCGACTATCGCCGCCAGATGCAGGCCGCCGCCGCAGGCATGTTCGCCGCCGGGCTGGATCCCGCCCACGACAAAGTGCTCAATCTGATGTACGCGGGCAATCTCTACGGTGGTTTACTCAGCTTCTTCACCCTACTGGAAATGCTTGAAGTGACCCATCTTCCCATGGGCGGCCCCCATGATGATGACTATCACGAGATCGCCCGAACTATTGTGAATCAGGGCGTTACCACGCTCATTGGTATGCCAAGCACGCTGTATCAGCTCTTTACGCGAGAAGAGGCCATTCTGCGCGACTACGGCGGTATTCAGAAACTGCTGCTGGGCGGCGAACATATGGGCGTCGCCCAGCGTGACTATATTCATGGTTTCGGGGTGAAAACCATTCGCTCGGCGCTGTATGGTTCGGTTGATGCCGGGCCGCTGGGACATGCCTGTACGCATTGCCCGGATGGCGTGTTTCACCTGATGACGGATATTCAATGGCTGGAGATTGTCGACCCGCTCGACGATCGGCCCGTCGCGCCCGGCGATGCCGGCCGCCTGCTCTTTACCTCGACGGCCCGCGAAGGTCAGAAGGTTATTCGTTATGACATCGGCGATATGGGCCGTTGGCTGCCGGGCGAATGCCCCTGCGGCGCCCCCAGCCCCCGCTTTGAACTTTTAGGTCGCCACGGCAGCCTGGTGCGTATCGGCACGATGTTTATTCAGCCCCAGCGGCTGGCAACGCTCGCCGCTGCCCCTGTTCAATTGATTCTTCAACATAACCCGCGCAGCGGGCTCGAATGCATCAACATCTTCACCGACGGCAATATTGATACCGTCAAACAGCGGGTCTGCACCGACCCTGAGCTCAAAATGGCATTGGACGCCCATTTGCTGGAGTTAGCCGTGACCAGCCGCCCGTTCAGCGAATTTGAACGGCATCCGCAAAGCGGCAAGACGCCGCTGGTCATTGATAAACGCCGTTGAGCGCACTCCCGCCGATCGGCTCACAATAAGGATATTTGAATATGACAACAGCAAAGATGATGGGTCGCCTTGATCCGCAATCCACCCAAACGGAAGAAGTGGCCGTAAGCCCACCGGGTCTCGAACAGCTTGTCGAGAGGGTTCGCTGCCGCTCGCCTTTCTATGCCGAACACTATCGCCATCTCGCCACCCGCGGCTGGCAGCTGAAGGACCTGCCGCTTATTAATCCCGAACGCTACTGGGAGGGGAGCCAGGGCCTGAAAAACTGGCCCGTCCTCACCGGGCCGGTGGAGGACGGTATTGTCTTTAAGACCGGCGGTACCACCGGCGGCGGCAAGCTGTCGGTTTTTTCCCGCCAGGAGTGGCGTGCGTTCGTCACCAGTTTTGGCCGCAGCCTCTCCAGCCAGCTCAAGCCAGGCGCGCGCGTGGCAAATTTATTTTTCGCCGGTGATTTGTACGCGAGCTTCTTATTTATCCACGGCGCGCTTTCGCACATGTCGATACCGGTATGTGAGTACCCTTTCACCGGATCGCTTGAACCGCAGACCCTCACCGAACAGATCGTCCAGCACGATATCAACGTACTGGTGGGCGTCCCGGCGATGCTGCTGCAATATGCGGCAGAGCTCGCTGGAAAAAACCGCCGTCTGCCCGGTATCGAGACCATCCTTTACGGCAGCGAGAGTCTTTTTACTGAACAGCTACAGCTGCTGAAATCCGCCTTTCCCAACGCCCGTATTGCTTCTATCGGCTGCGCCTGCGTGGATGCCGGGCTTATCGGACTCAGCACGCCGGATTGCCTGGCGGACGAGCATCGGGTCTTTGAACCCGAAACTATCGTGGAAATTATTGATGAAGCGACGGGCGAGCCGATCGACGAAATCAATCGTTCCGGAATGCTGGTGGTCACCAGCCTTACGCGCACGCTGATGCCGCTGATTCGCTATCCGGTAGGCGATTTGGCCGCCTGGCGTGAACCTCCGGGAAGCAAACATCGCAAGTTTATTTTGCAGGGACGCAGTAGCCTCGGGTACCGCTTGCGGGTAGGTTACGCCTCGCTGTTTCCTGATGAAATAGCGGCCCTTATTACGGAAGAGATGGGGCATCAGCAGTGGCAGCTGATGCTGGAGCACGCCGATAACCGGGATCGTTTGAGCTTACGTATCGCCTTTTCCGGTACCCGGCAGCAGGCCGACAGGCTCTGCGGTCAATTACTCGCCAGGGATCACGCTCTCGCAGAACTACAGGCTGCCGGCCAGCTGTGCGTTCAGGTTCACTGGTGCAGCCAGGCGGAACTTATCCGCAATACCCGAACAGGTAAGCTGCAGCGGGTGATCGACAAACGCGCCTACCTCGCGCAGGAGGCGGTGAAATGATTGAAATCAGAGTGTTCCAGCGACAAGACGGCGAAGGTATCAGCGCCTTATTTCGCACGGTTTACGGCGATCGCTATGTCTATCCTGATATCTATATGCCCAGCCTGATTGGCTGGCGCAACGCCCGGGACGAATGGCACAGCGCGATAGCCGAACAGAATGGCATCATCATCGGGCATGCCGCCTTATGGCGGCACCACGCGGATAAGCAGACGGCCGAACTGGCCATGTTCGCGGTGCACCCCGCCTTCAGAAACCGGGGCGTAGCCACCCAACTGGGGGAATATTTGCGTCTTGCCGCAAGCAGGCTTGGCCTGGGCACGCTAACCATCAAAATGGTATCCAGCCATCCACACTCGCAGCGCCTGGCGCAGAGGCTGGGCTTTTACTCAACGGGGTTGCTCAGAGATTACGTCCCCTCCCCCTTTCAATCCGGCCTGCGTGAAAGCATTATCCTCGGCGTATTACCCTTGCAGCCACGCCCCGTCCCGCTCACCGCGGATGATAGCCGTGATGATGGTTGGATAAACTTGCTAAAGGAAAAATTTGGCGCGGCGCAGATCCCGCCCGCCAGGGAAACTTGTGCAGCCCCCGTTGAAATTGCCATTTGTGATGATCGGGTGGACGTCACGATGAATATATCAACGCAACAGATGGTCGACGAGATTTCCCGCCTGCCGGCCCGTAAACTGATTTATATCCGGGCGCGCGTGGATGGCGCGCTGATGTCGCTACGACCCAGGCTGCGGCGAGCAGGTTTTACCGATATGGGGCTGGAGCCAGCGGCCGGAGGCGAGTGGTTCTGGCTGCTGCAGCGCGGCTATCATCCCCGGCAGCTCGACCTCTCCTGCCCTATCGCTATTGCCCTGCAAAAAACGGCCGATGGCGATATCAATCATAACGCGCGCGCCTGACAATCCCTTTTATCTGACGCCTGTTTTTGGCACACCGAAGGCCCAGTGTCGGGCCTGACTAGTTCTGCTCGGCGACCAGCAGCGCCTGGGTATCCGGCTCCAGCGCCTGGAAAACGTGCTCCCGATCGGCGGGATAGCAGATGTAATCTCCCTCCCCCAGCTCTTCCGGCGCTTCCGTCAGGCCGACGCGCGCGCGTCCCTGGGTGACAATAATATGCTCCACCGAACCCGGCGGATGAGGGTGGGAAATGCGGTCCGCGCCCGGCTGGGTCAGCAGGAGATAGATATCGCGCCGCGCGCCCGGCGGGCAGGCGGCCAGTAAAATCGCCTGATAGTTTGCCTGCTCGGCGATCACTTTCGTTCCCTCGCCGCGGCGGATCACCTGGGTGGTATTCACCTGCGGCTCCAGCAGCCGGGCAAAGGGAATATCGAGGGCCACGCACAGCGCCCAGAGGGTTTCCAGGCTCGGGTTACCGTTGCCGGACTCCAGCTGCGATAACGTTGATTTGGCGATTCCCGCCCGTCGCGCAACTTCGGCAAGGGAAAGACCGGTGCGCGCGCGTTCCCGCACCAGGCTTTTGGCAATCAGGCTAATTGGCTGAGTCATACAGCCCTCCGTGTTTTTTATAACGAACGTTTCGTTCGTCTTGAAATGCGATTCTGTTGCGTTCATTATAATGGAAATTCGTTCGATATGGCTAAAGAGTATGAAACAACACTTCGCCACGCTTAAAGGCGACACCCTCAGAGCAATTGTTTTAGTCTGCCTCGCGGTAGGCATCGTCGGGATGTCCTACGGTTCGCTGGCCGTCGCCTACGGCTTCCCGATTTGGGTCCCCTTTGTGCTTTCGGTTTGCGTCCTGGCGGGAGCCTCAGAGTTTATGTTTATCGGCATTGTCGCCAGCGGCGGCAACCCGCTGGCGGCAGCGGCGGCCGGTTTGCTGGTCAACGCGCGGCATATTCCCTTCGGCGTGACGGTTCGCGACCTGGTCGGCCAGCGCGCCGCCAGCTTCCTCGGCTGCCATATTATGAACGATGAAAGCGTGGTGTTTGGTCTGTCGCAGAAAACCCCCGAGCAGCGGCGGGCCGCCTACTGGCTGTGCGGCCTGGGCGTGGCGCTGATCTGGCCGTTGGGGGCGCTCCTGGGCGCGGGGGTCGGCAAACTGCTCCCGGCCCCGGAAACCATTGGCCTCGATGCGGTATTCCCGGCGATTCTGCTGGCGCTGGTGGTGCCGGCCTTTAAAAACCGCACCACCCTGATCCGCGCCTGCAGCGGAGCGGCCCTGTCGCTGGCCGCCGTTCCTTTCGCACCGGTTGGCCTGCCGGTTTTGCTGTCGCTGTTTGGCCTGCTGACGAGGAAAAAATAATGGGCAATATGACGCTATTTATCGCCGGTATTGCGATTCTGTCGCTGGGCACCTACTTAATGCGTTTAGGCGGGGCGAAGCTCGGCAGCCGGCTGGCGTTTTCCGAGCGCGCCCAGGCCCTGCTCTCCGATGCGGCGACGGTGCTGCTCTTTTCCGTGGCGCTGGCGACCACCTTTTACGAAGGCGAACATTTTGCCGGGATGGCGCGGGTGCTGGGCGTGGGCCTGGCGGTGTTCCTCGCCTGGCGTAAAATGCCGCTGATCGTGGTGATTATCGCCGCCGCCGTGGCGACGGCGCTGCTGCGGATGGCGGGCGTCGCCTGATCCGGCCTACGAAACGCGAAACATCATATTGTTATGCAATTGTAGGCCGTGCCAGCGAAGCGCCGCCGGGCAGCTGCCCTTAAGGGCTTACGCTATTTGTGCTTCAATCCAACGGGTAGCGGACACCATATCCAGCGGCTTGTGCTGATCCACGGTAAACACCGGCCCCAGCCGCATCGGTTCCGCCTGCTGCGCCAGCTGCGCCAGTTCCGGAAGATACTCCTCGCCCGGGTGCCCCGGCTTACGATCCTGCAACCGGCTGGCATAGCGCGACACCGCAAGCTCAGGCGAGATGTGGTTCCAGACCTCCAGCACTTTCTCTACGCCCGCGCGTTGCAGCAGCTGCTGTAGCGTGTCGCGCGGTTGAAAGCCAAACCAGGCGTCAATGAGCCAGATACAGCCTGCCGGCGACTGGCCGACGATCGACCAGATGACTTCATACGCGGCGCAGCCCAGCTGCCGGTTGAAGGTCCGGTCGATCCCGGTAAAGCACGCCATAAACGGCTCTTTAATACCGTCTATGGTCAGGTGCGGCAGATTAAACGCTGCCGATAGCTGCCGGGTGACGGTGCTTTTACCCGATGCGGGAATGCCGTTAATTAAAATCACCGTTTTGCAGCCGGGTGTGAGATGTCTGTTCATAACAACGCGACGACCTCCTCTCTGCTGCTGGCGGCCCGCAGCTTCGCCATGGTCTCGTTATTATCAAGCAGAGCGACAATCGCCCGAATCCCCTCTTCAATATGGGCATTGCTGTCCTGCGCGCCGAACATAATGACGATATCCGCCTTCTCGCTATCGGCAAATTGAATCGGCTTATTCAACACCACAAGGCTGAAGCAGTTGCGTTTGACGCCACATTCCGGCCTGGCGTGAGGGATGGCGACACCTTCATCAAACACGTAATAGGCGCCATGATGCAGGGTATTATCGATCACCGCCTGGCCGTAATCTGCCGAGATATAGCCTTTTGCAACCAGCGGGCTGGCCGCCAGCTGGATCACCTTCTGCCAGTCGGACTCCGTGACGCCGACCTGAATAGCATCGGCCTCAATCAGCAGTTCTTTTATCGTCATTATCACTTCCTATATATTATGGCGAATAATGTTACGTAACTCATCAATGCGCATAAAAAGCGCATCGATTTCCTCGCGATGCGTATGACTTTTGGCATAGACCGACAGCGCCCGGTTATATATCAGCATTAATGCTTTCTGCACTTCGCCATTAGCCGGGTTGCCCCGTAACTCGCCTTCCAGCCTGGCAATTTCCCCCGCCAGCTGGCGAGACTGTTCGTCATAATCCTGCGGGGGTTGATTCTCTTTTTTCCACAGCGTTTTCAAAGATTCAAACATAGCGAGCTCCTCCCCGACGGACAGCAGGGCAACGGAATACGGTTTAAAAATATGCGTTTATTTAAACAGAGCGATTTTTTCCATTAATACATGGGTGACCGCGTTATTCGCCGGAATTAAAAATTTGCGCACGCTGTCGTTCACTTTGCCTTTTTCAAACGTGCTTTTACATTGATCGACCCACTGCACATTCATTTCAGTGCCGACGTTCACCTTGTTGATACCTTCAGTGACGGCCAGGCGCATATCTTCATCGCTGACGCCGGTGCCGCCGTGCAGCACTAACGGCACGCCGGTCGCGGCGCTAATCTCTTTCAGCCGCTGGTGCTGAATTTGCGCCTTACCGGTATACAGGCCGTGCACCGTGCCCACGGAGACCGCCAGCATATCCACCTGCGTCTCCTCCACAAAGCGTTTGGCGTCCTCCACCGTGGTGAAGCAGATATCCTCCGCGGCCACGGCTTTGCCATCTTCCGATCCGCCGATCGCCCCCAGCTCGCCTTCTACCGTGATATTCCGCGGGCGCGCCATTTCCACCACGATGCGGGTATTGCCAATATTCTCTTCCAGATCCAGATGGGAGCCGTCGTACATCACCGATGAAAATCCGGCATCCATGGCCGTTTCAATGGCGCTGATATCAGAGCAGTGATCCAGGTGCAGGCAGGTCGGCACGTTTTCACTTTCCGCTAATGAACGAACCGCATCCACCAGTAAACGATAGCCGAGATATTCCGCCGTCCCGGTAGAGATTTGAATCATTAATGGGCTATCGCTTTGTTGCGCCGCTTTAAAAAAGGCGGGCAGCATTTCAATACAGTGCAAATTAAATGAGCCAATGGCTTTAAAATCTCTTTCCTGCGCAATTTTCAGAATAGCGTTGAAGTTATACAGACTCATGAACATTTTCCCCTTTCGGCTTCGCTGATTTACCGTTTACGAACCATGCCAGTGCGGCAACAAAAACAATGAACAAGGCGACAAAAAGCCAGTTGTTCTGGAAGGCGTGGCCTAATACCAGACCGGAACTAATCACGTCCGAATCGCTGAAGGTGACGCCGGTAAAACCGTAGCTTTCCAGCATCGGTACCAAAATGGCGGGCAGGAAGGTGATAAACAGGCCGTGAATGACGCCGCCAATCATCGCCCCGCGGCGGCCGCCCAGCGCGTTACCGAAGACGCCCGCCGTACCGCCGGCAAAAAAGTTGGTTAACAGACCGGGCAGGATCATCGCCAGGCCAAACATCGGGAACACCAGCATGCCGATGATGGAGCCGACGGTCGTCGCCAGGAAGCCGACGATCACCGCATTGGGCGCATACGGGAACAGCACCGGGCAATCGAGCGCAGGCTTAGCGTCCGGGACAATGCGCATCGCAATCCCGCGAAATGCCGGCACCAGCTCGTTGAGCAACAGGCGCACGCCGCTGTAGAGAACGAATACTCCCGCCACAAACTGAATGGACTGCATAAAGGCGTACATCAGGTAGTTAATGCCGTTGGAGAACTGAGCGATATATTCCGGGCCCGCCGCAACCGCGGGAATGAGATACATCGGCACCATCACCACCGCCATCGCGAGATAGGTGTCCTGGAGGAACTTAAAGTTATCCGGTAATTCAAGATCTTCCGTTGAGCGGGAACCTTTACCCACCACTTTAGCCACCGCCGCCTGCACCAGATAGCCGATAGTGCAGAAATGCCCCAGCGCCACGTCATCGGAACCGGTGATGCGCCTGACGACCGGCTGCGCCAGGGCGGGCATCAGTACCGCCATCACGCCGCCGAAAATACCGCCGGTTAAAATCAACGGCAGTCCGGTCAGCCCGGCTTTATAGCCAATCACCGCGCCGATGGTCGCCATCCACAGCAGCGCCTGGCCGGTCAGAAAGATATATTTCAGCGGCGTCAGGCGGGCGATAATGATGTTGACGGCAAAAATCACCATCAGGGTCAGCGCGACTTCGGAACCTAATTCACGGTTGGCTAATCCGGCGATGGCGGCGACATCGGTAATGTAGCCTTTCATGCCGAATCCCTGCGTGAAGATATCGTTAAGGAACGTTAGCGTGGCGACAATAATGTTGATGCCGGCCATCATAATTAAGAAACCGAGCAGCGTTTTAAACGTCCCCTCCGCCGTTTTGCCCGCTGATTTTTTTTGCAGAATGAGGCCCAGCATCGCAATAAATGCAATTAATATTGAAGCCTGGCCGAGTAAATCTTTAACGATAAACTCTACAAAGCTATTCATAGTCCGCTACCTTCAGGTTACGCTCTTTTAAGAATGCGACGATCTTAGCTTCAATCTCATCTTTATCCGTGAGCTTATGCAGTACCACCACGCGTTTAATTTCCTCCGCGCTGGCATCCGCCGTTAATATATCGGCGAAGGTTTTTTGCGTCAGAATCATATCTGATTTAAACGCCCCGGCTTCGGAAATAGTGGTATGTTCAATCTGTGCGGGAATCTCCAGCTTCTTTAAAACCGCCTTCGCCGTCATTTCAATGGCAAAGCTTGAACCGAGGCCGCAGCCACATACGCATAGAATTTTCAGCATGTAGGGTCTCCTCAAATAATATTGAGTTGTTTGGCAAGTTTATAATGATGTCCTTCAGTGTCGACCAGACGTTTTTTCATACTAACTAAATCAATCGGAATAGGTTTGTTGCTTGAATTAATTATGATGGCTTTATTTTTCATCCCTGACTGAATACAGCGAACCACTTCACTGGCCATAATCGTGCCCTGGTAAATTTCTTCGCAGGTCGGATCGCCATTGCGCAAACCGTAGCCTACGATGGTTTTACGAATACGCACGCCAATTTGCGGTTCAAGCTGCTTAATCATGGTATCAATGGCCCCCTGAAAGCCGGGAGAATACTCCCTGGTGTAGCCTTCAGAGCACAGGATCACCACGCTGTTCTGCTGTGTCAGCTTATGCTTCACCCGCTCGGCCAGCGTTTCTAACGGCATCTGCGATTCCGGAATCAGGGCGATATCAGCATTCGATTTAATCGCGGATTGCAGCGTTAACTCTCCACAATAGCCTCCTAATATTTCGACCATAAAGACGCGGCCCGGTAATGCTCTTCCGGTATTTCTTAACCGGGAAACTTCCTTAATAATCTGCTCGCAGGCGGTGGAAAAACCAATGGTATAATCGCTGCCGTACACATCATTATCGATAGTCATCCCGACGCCAAAGCAGTTAATATCAAATTCGCTCAGCGTATTGAGAAACTGCAGGCTGCCGTCGCCGCCGGCCATAATCAGCACATCAATGCGCAGTGATTTAATTTTTTTAGCTATGGTTTCATATTCACTGCGCAGCAGCCTGCGGCTGGTTCGCCCGGAGGTGATGATCGGAATAGAGGCAATGGAGAAATCAACCAGATCGCGCCAGGCGACCTCGTGATGATTTTTATCCAGCAGTCCGGGTATTCCGCCATTAAAAAGGGTGATATCGGCACTCGCCAGTCTGGCTATCTGGAATATAAAATTATTAATTCCAGAAACATCGCCGCCGCTAATAACCATGCCAATTTTCATTGCCTGTCTCCGTTGCTTTGCTTGCCCACATTTTTCCCTGAGTTCAAGACCGTTATTTGCAATAGAGATCACAATATGCTGATAAATTCCTCCGAGCCTAATATTGACAGTGGGTTTATTTCCTCATTTTTTGTGATGCATATCTCTTTTATAAAATGAGATCGTCTTAACAATTATCTTTTTATTTTCTTTAAGATCATTAAGTTGCTTGAAGCGATAATTGCGCGGGTGGGCTGCCTGTTTTCTCCCATAAACTCAGCGATGATGAAAAAGCAGAAATGTGATAAATAGCGCATTTTTTTGCGTCAGGAAGGTTCACGGCTTTCTCATCTGTTGTCTGCCTTCTTGCAGGGACCAACGCGTAAAGCTGCATTCAGCCTGTTTTGATTCTGATATCGCCGCCCCTCACGGCAAAGGCACCTGCGTTA
>NZ_VOJB01000047.1:0-29130 GCF_007910085.1 Klebsiella sp. ME-303
AAGTGAAACGCCGTAGCGCCGATGGTAGTGTGGGGTCTCCCCATGTGAGAGTAGGGAACTGCCAGGCATCAAACAAGTGAAGAGCCCATCCTGACGGATGGGCTTTTTGCGTTTTTGTCGCCTGAAACTATCAGCAGATGCCTTCAGAAGGCGCGATCATGGCTATATCTCTGCAATAACTATCGGTCCTCGTTAAACCCCTTTAACCACTGCATAATAAAAGCGGCTATTTGCGGGACATCATTTAAATCTAACAATGGAAGCGACGTCTCGACCGGCGTATCGCTGGCTATGGCAATCACGTCATCGTCATAAACTAATTCTTCAATGCTATGTCCGCTGTTTTGCCGAAAAAGCAGGATTTTGGGCACAGCTTCATGCTTAAAACCCTCAACCAGGACTAAATCTAACGTTGATGCATCCATTCGGCTAACCAGCCATTCCAGATCCAGCGGAGGCTCTTCGGGTGTTTCCGTCATTAATGCCCAACGCTGGGAGCTGGCGACAATCGTCTGAGCCGCTCCGGCTTTACGCAGTTCATAGCTGTCTTTACCGGGCTTATCCACGTCCATATCATGATGAGTATGTTTAATTAGCCCTGGCCGTAAGCCTCCCGCGCGCAGTGCCGGAATCAGCGACTTCAGTAGGGTGGTTTTACCTGTACCGCTCCAGGCTGCGATGGCTAAAAGCGGGATCATGATGGCACCTGCATACGTTGCAAATCGTCGAGAGTATTGACGTTAATAAATGCTGATTTTACATCGCTAAAATCGACGCTATGACCGCCAATTTTGCGCAGAAATACCATTACCCGTCTTTCTCCTGCCGCCAGATACGTTTCCAGTTCGCCGATCGCCTCGCGATTCACCAGAGCAATGGCCGGATGGTCACGTTCACCATCGTGTACCCAAACGGCTGGAGATGATTTTCTCTGCTGTATTAAGCGCGTCGCCAGAAATGATGGGATAAATGGCGTATCACAGGGACAAAACAGAAACCACTCGCCCTCAACCTGATGCATTACGGAAAGCATGCCGGCCAACGGCCCGGGAAAGTCGTTCAGAGAGTCGGTAATAATCGGGTAGCCGCTGCTTCGCCAGCAATCAAGATTGCGGTTAGCGCTAATTACCAGCTTTGTAACCTGCGGCTGCAGCGCATCGGCGACATGACGCCACAGGGCTTTACCTTTCAGCAGCTGTAATCCTTTATCTATTCCTCCCATGCGTGAGCCTCTTCCTCCCGCCAGCACGACGCCGGTTATGACCTTGCCCTGCATATTAATATCGCCTCTTTCATTGTGGGATTGTCCCTGCTAACGTATTCCTATCAAGAGTAAGGAGCATTGCTATGAAATGTAAACGTCTGAATGAAGTCATTGAACTCCTCCAGCCAGCCTGGCAGAAAGAACCCGAGCTGAATTTAATGCAATTTTTGCAAAAACTGGCGAAAGAGGCCGGATACACCGGTGAGTTGAACGATCTCTCCGACGATATTCTGATTTATCATCTGAAGATGCGCGACTCGGCAAAAGAAGCTGTTATTCCCGGGATTCAGAAAGATTATGAAGAAGATTTTAAAACCGCGCTGCTACGCGCTCGCGGCGTGATTAAAGAGTAAAAGGTTGTAAGCGCTGCCGCGGAATCGGCAATGAGATGATATCCTGTATCATTCGTACGATTATCGGATGTCAGGATGCACGATAAGGCTTTCACTTTTCAGACGCTTCACCCGGATACCATCATTGATGGCTTATTTGATCTGGGAATGCGGGTGGACTCCGGTCTCACACCGCTTAATAGCTATGAGAACCGGGTTTACCAGTTTCAGGACGAAGATCGTCGCCGCTATGTGGTGAAGTTCTATCGTCCTGAGCGTTGGTCAGCCCAACAAATCCTCGAAGAACATCAGTTTTCCCTCCAGCTCGTGCAGGACGAAGTCCCTGTAGCGGCGCCGTTGTCGTTTAACGACAGTACCCTTCATCAGCATCAGGGATTCTTTTTCGCCGTATTCCCAAGCCTGGGTGGACGTCAGTTTGAGGCGGATAACCTCGATCAGATGGAATGGGTTGGGCGCTACCTTGGCCGTCTGCATCAAACTGGACGCAAACAGCGTTTTGTCGCTCGTCCGGAGATAGGGACGAATGAGTATCTTCTTGAGCCACGCCAGGTCTTTGAGCTTTCCCCGCTGATACCTGCAGGTCTGAAAGAGGCTTTTCTCAGCGCTACCGATAAGCTGATTGATGCGGTAATGGCGCAATGGCACGGACGCGCCAATATTTTACGGTTACACGGTGATTGCCATGCGGGAAACATCCTCTGGCGCGATGGGCCACTGTTTGTTGATTTAGATGATTCACGTAATGGACCTGCTATCCAGGATCTGTGGATGTTGTTGAACGGCGATAAAGCCGAGCAACGGATGCAGCTTGAGATGATCATTGAAGCGTATGAAGAGTTCAGCGCTTTCAATACCGATGAAATTGCCCTCATCGAACCTTTACGTGCAATGCGGTTAGTTTATTATCTGGCGTGGTTATTAAGGCGCTGGGAAGATCCCGCTTTTCCTAAAAACTTCCCGTGGTTAACCGGGGAAGATTACTGGCGCGGGCAGACAACAACTTTTCTTGAGCAGGTAAAGGTTCTGCAGGAACCGCCTCTTCAGTTAACGCCAATGTATTAATGTGATATATCCAGGAGAGAATTAATCATGAAAAAAATTTGGCTGGCGCTGGCTGGTATGATTCTGGCTTTCAGTGCATCCGCTGCCCAGATCACCGACGGTAAGCAGTACATTACCCTCGATAAGCCCGTTGCCGGTGAGCCGCAGGTGCTCGAGTTTTTCTCGTTCTACTGCCCGCATTGCTATCAGTTTGAGGAAGTTCTTCATGTATCAGATAACGTGAAGAAAAAGCTGCCTGAAGGCGTAAAAATGACGAAATACCACGTTGAGTTCCTGGGTCCGTTAGGCAAGGATCTGACTCAGGCGTGGGCCGTTGCGATGGCGCTGGGCGTGGAAGATAAAATCACCGTGCCGATGTTTGAAGCGGTACAGAAAAACCAGACCGTCCAGACCGTGGCCGATATCCGTAAGGTCTTCGTTGACGCCGGCGTTAAAGGTGAAGATTACGATGCAGCCTGGAACAGCTTCGTGGTGAAATCCCTGGTGGCTCAGCAAGAGAAAGCCGCCGCTGATTTCCAGCTGCAGGGCGTGCCGGCTATGTACGTTAACGGTAAATACCAGCTAAACCCGCAGGGTATGGATACCAGCAACATGGACGCATTTGTTGCCCAGTATGCCGATACCGTTAAGCAGCTCGTTGAGAAGAAATAAAAAATAAACGCCGGTTACTGACCGGCGTTTTTCTTTTCTGCGCCCACAATTATTTCTCTGCCTGCTGCATTATTTCCGTTAGCTGCCGATCTTTCTCTTCCCAAAGCCTGTTTAGCCAGCGCTGAAAGCGTCGCTTAAAGTTTTTGTCATTTACATAATCGCCGTGCAGCTCTTCCATCACAGGTTCAAGACTGACTCGCACCACAACCCGCGTTAATCGGCCGCTCAGCATGTCATAAAACGGCTTTTGGTTGTTTTCCGGATAGCATAACGTGACGTTCAAAAGCTTATCAAACTGCGAGCCGAGCACGTTTAATGCCATGGCAATACCCGCAGCCTTTGGCGATAACAGATTCTGGTAAGGCGAACGGGTCTGCTGTTGCTTTTCTTCCGTGAAACGAGAGCCTTCGACAAAGTTAACAATCGTTGTTGGATGCGCGCGGAATTTCTCGCAGGAGCGGCGAGTGGTTTCAACATCTTTGCCCCGGCGTTCTGGATGGCGGAGTAAATAGCCTCGGGAATAGCGGCGCATAAAAGGCATATCCAGCGCCCAGCAGGCCAGCCCAATAAACGGCACCCAGGCGAGCTGTTGCTTGAGGAAATATTTATTCATCGGGATATGTTTGCGAAACAGCACGCAAAGCACCACGATATCTGCCCAGCTATGGTGGTTGCTGATGAGCAGATACCAGTTTTTCTTATTCAGGCCATCCAGGCCCTGTACATCCCATTTAAGCCAGGGATTAAGACGCAGCAGCAGAGCCAGCCCTTCACACCAGCAGTACATCATGAAATTGCAAAAAATGGATATCGAGCGCCAGACCGCAGGAATAGGCACAAGAAGTTTAATCAGCCCGGCGACGATGATTGGCACCGAGCAGATTATGGTGACTATGATAGTCAGGGCGATACTCAGCGGGAGCGTTATCGCGGCGAGTAATCTCGACATAGTTAATTTATTCAGAAAGTTAGGCTGTCAAAGAACGCGTTTAAACGGCGCAAGAGGCTGATTTTACCAGAAAATAGCGTAAATAACGGGTCTTACCAGAACAGAAAAATTTTCGGATCTTATATCCACATGGAACATTGAGTCGCCATGATGTTATTAAAGCAAATTATGAGTGTATAACTTAATGATAAATATGAAATAATTTGTTTATGGATGATTTGATTAACGATTGTTTGGCTGTCGTTATAAAAATATTCACAAAGTTATCCACAGGATAGCCCATAACGCGATCGAAAGGATCGCAGAATCTTTTCGACGAAATGCGGGAAAAATTCAGGATTTAATGCCCGTCTGTGGCATCCTTTACCGATAATCTGATAAACAGGCACGGAAATTATGGTTCAGATCCCAGAAAACCCTCTCATCCTCGTTGACGGCTCCTCTTACCTTTATCGGGCATATCACGCGTTCCCCCCGCTGACGAATAGCGCTGGTGAACCGACAGGCGCAATGTATGGCGTGCTGAATATGCTGCGAAGCCTGATCCTGCAGTATCAACCGACCCACGCTGTCGTCGTGTTTGATGCCAAGGGGAAGACTTTCCGTGATGAACTGTTTGAGCACTATAAATCTCATCGCCCGCCGATGCCGGACGATCTGCGTGCGCAGATCGAGCCGCTGCATGCCATGGTAAAAGCGATGGGCCTGCCGCTAATGGCTGTTCCTGGCGTAGAAGCCGATGATGTCATCGGTACCCTGGCGCGCGAAGCTGAAAAGGTCGGGCGTCCGGTACTGATTAGCACCGGCGATAAAGATATGGCCCAGCTGGTTACGCCGGGTATTACGCTGATTAACACCATGACCAATACTATCCTTGGCCCCGATGAAGTGGTGACGAAATACGGCGTACCACCGGAGCTGATCATCGATTTTCTGGCTCTGATGGGAGATTCATCGGACAATATTCCCGGCGTACCTGGCGTGGGAGAAAAGACTGCGCAGGCGTTACTGCAGGGGCTGGGTGGTCTTGATACGTTATATGCTGAGCCTGAAAAAATCGCCGGGCTGACCTTCCGCGGCGCAAAAACGATGGCCGCAAAGCTGGAACAGAATAAAGAGGTGGCATACCTCTCTTATCAGCTGGCGACGATCAAAACGGACGTTGAGCTGGAGCTGGGCTGTGAAGATTTGCTGGTTGCGCAACCCGTCGCTGATGAACTGCTCACGCTGTTTAAAAAATATGAATTCAAACGCTGGATCACCGATGTAGAGTCCGGCAAGTGGATGCAGGCAAAAGGCGCTAAGCCTGCGGCAAAGGCGGTTGTAGCGGTGGCTGACGTGGCCGATGCGGAGGAGGAAACCGCGACGGCGCTCTCTTCTGAAAATTATGTCACGATCCTTGATGAAGAAACATTGTTGACCTGGGTTGAGAGCCTGAAGAAAGCGCCGCTTTTTGCCTTTGATACCGAAACTGACAGCCTCGATAACGTATCCGCCAATATGGTCGGCTTATCCTTCGCCATTGAGCCTGGCGTTGCGGCCTATGTACCGGTTGCCCATGATTATCTGGATGCACCGGATCAGATCCCGCGCGACCGTGTCCTTGAGCTGCTGAAACCGCTACTGGAAGATGACAAGGTTCTGAAGGTTGGGCAAAACCTCAAATATGACCGCGGTATCCTGGCTAACTACGGCATTGAACTGCGCGGTATTGCCTTTGATACCATGCTGGAATCCTACATTCTTGACAGCGTGGCGGGCCGCCATGATATGGATAGCCTCTCCGATCGCTGGCTGAAGCACAAAACCATTACCTTTGAAGAGATTGCGGGTAAAGGTAAAAACCAGCTCACATTCAATCAGATCGCGCTGGAAGAAGCGGGCCGCTACGCGGCGGAAGATGCCGATGTCACGCTGCAGCTGCACCTCAAAATGTGGCCTGAACTTCAGCAAAATGAAGGCCCGCTGAACATCTTTAAAAATATTGAAATGCCGCTGGTGCCGGTGCTATCCCGCGTGGAGCGTAACGGAGTGAAGATTGATCCGGCCGTGCTGCATGCGCATTCTCAGGAGATAGCCAAACGCCTGATTGAGCTGGAGAAGAAGGCGTATGATATCGCGGGTGAGGAGTTTAACCTCTCTTCGCCGAAGCAGCTGCAAACCATCCTGTTTGAAAAACAAGGTATTAAGCCGCTGAAGAAAACCCCGGGCGGCGCGCCGTCTACCTCGGAAGAGGTGCTGGAAGAGCTGGCGCTGGACTATCCGCTGCCGAAAGTCATCCTCGAGTATCGTGGTCTGGCAAAACTCAAATCCACCTATACCGATAAGCTGCCGCTGATGATCAGCCCGAAAACGGGCCGGGTTCACACCTCTTATCACCAGGCGGTTACGGCAACGGGACGTTTGTCGTCTACAGACCCGAACCTGCAGAACATTCCGGTGCGCAACGAAGAAGGGCGGCGTATCCGTCAGGCGTTTATTGCTCCGGAAGATTATCTCATTGTCTCTGCCGACTACTCGCAAATTGAACTGCGCATCATGGCGCATCTTTCCCGCGACAAGGGCCTGCTGACCGCGTTTGCGGAAGGGAAGGATATCCACCGCGCGACGGCGGCAGAGGTCTTTGGTTTGCCGCTGGAGAGCGTCAGCAGCGAACAGCGCCGCAGCGCGAAGGCGATCAACTTCGGCCTGATTTACGGCATGAGCGCATTCGGCCTTGCGCGCCAGCTCAATATTCCACGCAAAGAAGCGCAAAAGTATATGGATCTCTACTTTGAGCGCTATCCGGGCGTGCTGGAGTATATGGAGCGCACCCGCACCCAGGCCAAAGAGCAGGGGTATGTTGAAACGCTTGATGGCCGTCGTCTCTACCTGCCGGACATCAAATCCAGCAACGGCGCGCGCCGCGCCGGTGCCGAGCGTGCGGCGATCAATGCGCCGATGCAGGGAACCGCTGCCGACATTATTAAGCGCGCGATGATCGCCGTAGATAGCTGGTTATTAAGCGAAAAACCGCGCGTGCGGATGATTATGCAGGTACACGATGAACTGGTCTTTGAAGTGCATAAAGACGACCTTGAGGCGGTTGCGAAAAAGATCCACGAACTGATGGAAAGCAGCACGACGCTGGCGGTTCCGCTGCTGGTGGAAGTGGGTAGTGGAGAAAACTGGGATCAAGCGCACTAAGTATTCGGTAAGGAAGGTCATTTCTTGTAAGTGAGTAACATAACTTATCGCATTTTGTGATGATCATTTGAATTTGCTATGTAAAGAGTGAAAAAAAACTACAAAAAATGCTTTATCCGTAACCGAAAGAAGAGTAGAGTTAAAGACGTAGGGTACAGAGGTAAGATGTTCTATCTTTCAGACCTTTTACTTCACGTAATCGGATTTGGCTGAATATTTTAGCCGCCCCGGTCATTTATGACCGGGGCGTTTTTTATTGCGCGAAAGAAAATTTTTTGCGTATCGATGCTGATGAGGCGGGCTACCCGGATAGAGCCCCACGCGCCGCTATCCGGAGAAGTTAGCGAGATTATTCGCCGTCTTCAGAGGCTTCCTGAGGAGGGATATCGTTATACCAGCTATCCAGCTTCTGCCGTAGTTTATCCACGCCCTGCTTCTTCAGGGAAGAAAACGCTTCGACCTGCACATCTCCGTTAAAGGCGGTGACCGCTTCACGAACCATGGCGATCTGCGCTTTTCGCGCGCCGCTGGCCAGCTTATCGGCTTTGGTTAGCAGCACCAGTACCGGGATATCGCTTTCCACCGCCCATTGGATCATCTGCTGATCGAGATCTTTAAGCGGATGACGAATATCCATCAACACAACCAGCCCTTTCAGACAGAGGCGTTTCTCCAGATATTCACCCAGCGCGCGCTGCCACTTGATTTTCATCTCTTCCGGAACCTGGGCATATCCATAGCCCGGCAGGTCGACCAGGCGTTTGCCTTCAGCGACTTCAAACAGGTTAATAAGCTGCGTACGGCCTGGCGTCTTCGAAGTACGCGCGAGGCTTTTCTGGTTAGTCAGCGTGTTCAGCGCGCTGGATTTCCCGGCGTTAGAGCGGCCAGCAAAGGCCACTTCAATACCGGTATCGGCAGGAAGATGGCGGATATCTGGCGCGCTAGTGACAAAATGCGTCAGTTGATAATTCCAGTTGGTCAAGACGGTCGTCTCCGTTAAATCAGGCTTTGACGGGGATTATACCTGAACAACAGAAAAAGGCTGTTTTTACCGCACCTCATCGCTGTAAGTTAAAACCACAGTCTTTGTGAGACATTGGCTATTGGTTATATGCGAAATTCATGAGAAAAGTCTGATTAAAAATAATACAAAGTTATATAAATCATTGCATTAAAATGAAAGAAAATTCTGAAACTCGTTTTTTTTCTGTACAGTCGGTTGTAGGTTTCCCGCAAACCAGTAAAGTAGCGGTCAAGGGCGAGGATGCTAACAGGATTATGACTCAGGATGAGGAGTCAGGAAGCGCCAGGAGGCGAAGACTACGGATTGTCAGGATGACAAACGTCTGGAGACGTTTTAAAAGGAAATGGATGTAACAGGGATCGTTGGTAGCTAAAGGAAAGACAGGGTGTGTCGTTAGCTAACATGGAAAGTAGAAGCCCATTAAGGGTTATCAGTGCGGAAAAAGGCGACAGAGTAATCTGTCGCCTTTTTTCTTTGCTTGCTTTCTGCTAGATTCCGCCTCAATTCTATACTGAAGAAAACGGCCTGAAGATTACACAACATGAAAAAACCGACATCCGTACCTCGCGGCAAAAAAAATCGCAAAACGCGTGAAGAATTGAACCAGGAAGCCCGCGAGCGCAAGCATCAGAAGAAGCATCGCGGCCACGCGGCAGGAAGTCGTGCGACCGGCGGCGACACCGCTTCAGCAGGTAAAAAACAAGGTCAGCAGCAAGATCCCCGAATTGGCAGTAAAAAACCAATCCCGCTGGGCGTAACTGAAAATGCTCCGGCGATTAAGCAGCATAAACCAAAGAGCGAGAAACCTATGCTTTCACCGCAGGCTGAGCTGGATTTGCTGGAGAACGATGAGCGCCTGGACGCGCTGCTGGAACGTCTGGAAGAGGGCGGTACCCTGAATGCTGAAGAGCAAGCCTGGGTTGACGCCAAGCTGGATCGTATTGATGAGCTGATGCAGCAGCTGGGCCTCTCATACGATGATGACGAAGATGAAGAAGAGGAAGAGCGCAAAGAAGATATGATGCGCCTGCTGAAGGGTGGAAACTAACGTTTGCACCCCATCGGATTCCCGGTCCTGCTTATAACCCTTCTGGTTATATGTTATCTGCTGTGGTTATTCGTTAAACTACGACGGTTGTCGCGGCGTCAGAAATGGCTGCGCAACCGGCTCATTACCCGAGGTGCGGTTGGGCCGGGGCGGCGTACCCGCCGACGGTACCATCGGAAGGAGTGAGCATGTCTGTGCAGTTAATCGACTGGGATCTGGCCCTGATCCAGAAATATAACTATTCCGGGCCGCGTTATACTTCGTATCCCACCGCGCTGGAGTTTTCTCCAGAATTTGGCGCCGCTGAATTTGATGCGGCGGTAGCCCGCTATCCGCAGCGTCCCCTCTCGCTGTACGTGCATATCCCGTTTTGCCATAAACTCTGCTATTTCTGCGGCTGCAACAAAATCGTCACCCGTCAGCAGCATAAGGCCGACCAGTATCTGGATGTGCTTGAGCAGGAGATTATTCATCGCGCGCCGCTTTTTGCTGGCCGCAAAGTTAATCAGCTGCACTGGGGCGGCGGTACGCCAACCTATTTAAACAAGGCGCAAATTAGTCGTCTGATGGGTCTGCTACGTACCCATTTCAATTTTAACGCGGATGCAGAGATCTCCATTGAGGTTGATCCGCGCGAAATCGAACTCGATGTCCTGGATCATTTACGCCTCGAAGGCTTTAATCGCCTGAGTATGGGCGTGCAGGACTTCAACAAAGAAGTGCAGCGCCTGGTGAACCGCGAGCAGGATGAAGCGTTTATCTTCGCGCTACTCAACCACGCGCGCGATATCGGCTTTACCTCTACCAATATCGACCTGATTTACGGTCTGCCGAAGCAAACGCCGCAGAGCTTCGCGTATACGCTACAGAAAGTGGCGGAGCTCAACCCCGATCGTCTGAGCGTATTCAACTATGCGCATCTGCCAACGCTCTTTGCTGCGCAGCGCAAAATCAAAGACGCCGATCTGCCTTCTGCAGAACAGAAGCTGGACATTCTTCAGGAGACGATTGTTTCGCTGACGGCCGCGGGATATCAGTTTATCGGCATGGACCACTTTGCCCGTCCGGATGATGAGCTGGCGATAGCCCAGCGTGAAGGTATCCTGCATCGTAACTTCCAGGGGTATACCACTCAGGGAGACACCGATCTGCTGGGGATGGGCGTCTCGGCGATCAGCATGATTGGCGATTGCTATGCGCAGAACCAGAAAGAGCTGAAGCAGTATTATCAGCAGGTTGATGAAACCGGAACGGCGCTGTGGCGCGGTATTGCGTTGACGCGCGATGACTGCATTCGTCGCGACGTGATTAAGGCGCTAATTTGTCACTTCCGTCTCGACTTCGCTGCGGTAGAAGCGCAGTGGAATCTTACCTTCGATAGCTACTTTGCCGACGATATGAAATTGCTGGCGCCGCTGGCCAAAGATGGGCTGGTGGATGTGGATGAGAAGGGCATTCAGGTGACGCCGAAAGGCCGGCTGCTGATACGCAATATCTGCATGTGTTTTGATACGTATCTGCGCCAGAAAGCGCGGATGCAGCAGTTTTCCCGCGTGATATAAAGCATACCCCCACTCCAGGAAGGAGCGGGGGTATTATCAGCTAAACAGCCCAACCATCGCCGCGCACAGAACGGCAGCTACCGCCGTCTGCGGCGTATGACCCGCTGCAACACCGCTCGATATAATATTAATAAATGATTCAAGCATGATTTCTCCCCCGTCTTTCCGGGCAAGATCATACTCAACGCATGGCAACAGTAAAGTACAAAATAGCAGCAGTTTGCGCTGGATGACTATTTTTTACTCGCCGCCGCGCTGCTACTCCATTCCCAGCTCTTTTAGCTTACGCGTCAGGGTATTACGACCCCAGCCCAGCAGGCGAGCCGCCTCTTGTTTATGCCCCTGCGTGTGGCGTAACGCGGTGGTCAGCAGCGTGCGCTCCATCTCCGGCTGCGCTTCCGAGAGCAGGTTTTGATGACCGGAACGCAAAGCGCGATCGGCCCATTGCCCCAGCAGCGTGGCCCAGCTATCCGGCAGCATTTGCGTCGGGTTATCCGGTATCGCCGTTTCAAACAGCTCGCTGGGAAGATCCTGCGTCAGAACCTCCTGACCTGCGGCCATTACCGTCAGCCAGCGACAGGTGTTTTCCAGCTGACGTACGTTGCCCGGCCATGCCAGTCGGGTTAACGCCATCTCCGTCTCCGGATGCAGCTGTTTGGCCTCGACGCCCAGCTCACGGGCGGCGATTTGCAGGAAATGTCTCGCCAGTCGCGGGATATCTTCCCGACGCTCGCGCAGCGGCGGCAGATGGACGCGAATCACGTTCAGGCGGTGAAATAAATCCTCGCGGAATTTTCCTTCCTGGACGCGCAGCTCAAGGTTCTGGTGGGTGGCGGCAATAATGCGTACATCCACCTTCACCGGCGCATAGCCCCCCACGCGATAAAACTGGCCATCGGCCAGTACGCGCAGCAGACGAGTCTGTACGTCCAGCGGCATATCGCCGATCTCGTCGAGGAACAGCGTGCCGCCGTCTGCCTGCTCGAATCGCCCCTGGCGCACGGTATTGGCGCCGGTAAAGGCCCCTTTCTCGTGGCCAAACAGTTCTGACTCAATCAGATCTTTCGGAATGGCCGCCATATTTAGCGCGATAAACGGCGCCTTGGCGCGCGGGCTGTGGCGGTGGAGAGCGTGGGCAACCAGCTCTTTACCGGTACCAGACTCGCCGTTGATCAGTACGCTGATTGATGAACGCGACAGGCGGCCGATAATGCGGAAGACGTCCTGCATGGCCGGCGCTTCGCCGATGATATCGGCCGTTGGGCTATTAATCGGCGCATTACGCGGCTGCTGCTGTTCCTGGTAATGGCTAATGGCACGATCAACCAGCGCCACCGCTTCATCGATATCAAACGGTTTCGGCAGATAATCAAAGGCGCCCTGCTGATAGGCGCTGACCGCCGCGTCAAGATCCGAATGCGCCGTCATTATGATGACCGGGAGCATCGGATTGCGCTGTTTAATTTGCTTTAGCAGCGCCAGTCCATCCATTCCCGGCATGCGGATATCAGACAGCAGCACATCCGGGGTTTTGGTCGTGAGGGCATCAAGCACCTCGTTGCCGCTTTCAAACGTCGTACAACTTAAGCCTGCCCCGGTGAGCGCGCGTTCAAGCACCCAACGGATGGAGCTATCGTCGTCAACGATCCATGCTATCCCTCGTTGCATAAACACCTCTACTTCCGAATAGGCAGGTACACCGAGAATTCGGTATGCCCTGGCCAACTGGTAAATTCAATTTTGCCGGAGTGCTGATCGATAAGGCTGCGGGCGATAGACAGCCCGAGTCCGGTGCCGCCTTCGCGCCCGCTCACCATCGGATAAAACAGCGTATCCTGTAAGTGAGACGGTATTCCCGGGCCGTTATCTTCAACGTCGATACGCGCAGCGAGGCGGTAGCGCACGCCGTGCAGGGTTAACTGAAAGGCCGTACGGGTGCGCAGAGTGATTTCGCCGCCCTCCGGTCCCAGAGCCTGCAGCGCATTTCGGACGATATTCAGCAGCACCTGTTCAATTTGGTCCGGGTCGTGCGGCAGTTCTGGCAGGCTGGGGTCATAGTCGCGAACCAGCTTGACGTTATCCGGCAGCTCCATCGACACAAGCTTTACCACCCGCTCAGCGACCTTGTGGATGCTTTCTGTTACGTGCATTCCGGGATGCTGTGGTCCCAGCAGACGGTCAACCAGATTTCTTAACCGATCGGCCTGTTCAATAATGACTTTGGTATATTCCATCAGCGCAGGATCGGGCAGCGCTTTGCTCAGCAGCTGTGCCGCGCCGCGCAGACCACCCAGCGGATTTTTAATCTCGTGGGCCAGGCCACGCACTAAGTCGCGAGCGGCAATCTGCTGTGCGTGCTGTAGCTGCTCCTGGCTCAGACGGCGCTGATTATCCATCGGCGCCATTTCCAGCAGGATATAGCCTTCAGGCAGGCGTTGCGCCGTCAGGGAAAGGATGTGCGAGCGGCCATCAATGACCAGCGTCACTTCGTTATCGGTAAACCCTTGACCCGCAGCGAGGCTCTCCTGCATGAGGCCGATATTCAGCGAGAAATAGCTCAACAGCTCCGGCAGCGGCGTGCCGAATAATTTACGCGAACTTTGCGCCAGCAGCTGCTGCGCCGCCGGGTTCGCGTAATGCACCGCCAGGTCGTCATCGACCAGTAAGATACTGTTGATTAAAGAGTTAAGGATCTGCCCAGCATCGGGCAGTGTGCCTGTTGCCATTCGACAGTCTCCTGAAAATGAGTGCACTATTTTAGTGCAGTATAGCTTTTTATGTATAAAAAGCTCATGAGATCAGCGTGTTGGTGGAGAAAAAAGCCCATCCTGAGATGGGCTGAAAGTTTCCACGGCAACAAAACATCCTTGGTATCCCACGCCACAACACGGAATACCGCGGATTTACAGCAAAATTAGACGCTGTAGTACAGCTCGAACTCAACCGGGTGCGGAGTCATACGTACGCGGTCGTTTTCTTCAATACGCAGGGCGATGTAAGCATCGATAGCGTCGTTGGTGAATACGCCACCGGCGGTCAGGAATTCACGGTCTGCGTCCAGCGCGTTCAGTGCTTCTTCCAGAGAACCTGCAACCTGTGGGATCTCTTTCGCTTCTTCCGGCGGCAGATCGTACAGGTTTTTATCCATGGCTTCGCCCGGATGGATTTTGTTCTTGATACCGTCAAGGCCAGCCATCAGCAGCGCAGCGAAGCACAGGTACGGGTTAGCCGCCGGGTCCGGGAAGCGAACTTCGATACGGCGCGCTTTCGGAGAGGTGACAACCGGAATACGGATAGACGCGGAACGGTTACGGGCAGAGTAAGCCAGCATAACCGGCGCTTCGTAACCCGGGACCAGACGCTTGTAGGAGTTGGTGGTCGGGTTAGCCAGGGCGTTAATCGCTTTAGCGTGTTTGATAACGCCGCCGATGTAGTACAGCGCTTGTTCAGACAGGCCTGCGTATTTGTCGCCAGAGAACAGGTTTACGCCGTTCTTGGAGAGGGACATGTGGCAGTGCATACCGGAACCGTTATCGCCAAACATCGGTTTTGGCATAAAGGTCGCGGTTTTGCCGAAACGGTGTGCGACGTTGTGCACAACGTATTTGTAAATCTGAATTTCGTCCGCTTTTTTGGTCATGGTGTTAAAGCGGGTAGCGATTTCGTTCTGACCCGCAGTCGCCACTTCGTGGTGGTGAGCTTCAACAACCAGGCCCATCTCTTCCATGATCATACACATGGTGGAGCGGATATCCTGAGAGGAGTCTACCGGCGGAACCGGGAAGTAACCGCCTTTCACGCCCGGACGGTGGCCTTTGTTGCCGCCTTCGTATTTGGTGGAGGAGTTCCATGCGCCTTCGATATCATCGATAGCAACGTGGGAACCGGAGATGGACGCACCAAAACGGATGTCGTCGAACAGGAAGAATTCTGGTTCTGGCCCGAACAGTACGGTGTCAGCCAGGCCGGTAGAGCGCAGATACTCTTCAGCGCGCTTAGCAATGGAGCGCGGGTCACGGTCATAGCCCTGCAGCGTGCCGGGTTCCAGGATGTCGCAGCGGATGATCAGCGTCGGTTCTTCATAGAACGGATCGATCAGCGCGGTGGTTGCATCCGGCATCAGGACCATGTCGGATTCGTTAATACCTTTCCAGCCGCCAATCGAGGAGCCATCAAACATTTTGCCTTCTTCGAAGAATTCGGCATTTACCTGATGAGAAGGAATAGTAACGTGCTGTTCTTTACCTTTGGTATCGGTGAAGCGCAGATCGACAAACTTCACTTCATGCTCGTTCAGCATCGTCAAAACGTGTTCAGCGGACATACTTAAACTCTCCCGGATTGGTCATTGTCGTCGTGGAAACGAAAACTTTTTAACTACGAAAAGTGGCGTTGTTGCCTTAAAAAATATAAAGCGAAATCTGTGCCAACTTTTAAATTGCCCCCAAAAGGCGTTATCATGCACATCATCGTGCAAAAGGGCTGCACCAAAATGAATGCATTGCACCAATATAGTGCATTTGTGTGAACATTGGGCACTTATTTGGTGCAATTGACCTTTAATAACCCTTTTAACGCTCCGTGAAAGCGATCACAAAGAATCTCTGCAATACTTGTTTGCGGAGGATGTTTGTGATCCTGTTTTGTACTGCGATTAATCCGTGTACAATAACGCGCTATTTCTAATGCCTGAGGCAAAGTTGTGATCGAAAATTTGCGTAATATCGCCATCATCGCGCACGTTGACCATGGTAAAACTACCCTGGTTGATAAGCTGCTACAGCAATCCGGTACGTTCGACGCGCGTGCCGAAACTCAAGAGCGAGTGATGGACTCCAACGATTTGGAGAAAGAGCGCGGGATTACCATCCTGGCTAAAAACACCGCTATCAAATGGAATGACTACCGTATCAACATCGTTGATACCCCAGGGCACGCCGACTTCGGTGGTGAAGTTGAACGTGTCATGTCCATGGTTGATTCCGTTCTGTTGGTCGTTGATGCAATGGATGGTCCGATGCCGCAAACGCGCTTCGTGACCAAAAAAGCCTTTGCTCATGGCCTGAAGCCAATTGTTGTTATCAACAAAGTTGACCGTCCGGGCGCGCGTCCTGACTGGGTTGTCGATCAGGTATTCGACCTGTTCGTTAACCTCGACGCTACCGACGAGCAGCTGGACTTCCCTATCGTTTACGCTTCTGCGCTGAACGGTATCGCGGGTCTGGATCACGAAGATATGGCTGAAGACATGACGCCGCTGTATCAAACCATCGTCGATCGCGTACCGGCGCCGAACGTTGACCTTGATGGCCCGCTGCAGATGCAAATCTCCCAGCTGGACTACAACAACTACGTTGGCGTCATCGGCATCGGCCGCATCAAGCGCGGTAAAGTGAAGCCGAACCAGCAGGTCACTATCATTGATAGCGAAGGCAAAACCCGTAACGGTAAAGTCGGTAAAGTTCTGACCCATCTGGGCCTTGAGCGTATCGAGAGCGACGTCGCAGAAGCTGGCGATATTATCGCGATCACCGGTCTGGGCGAACTGAACATCTCTGACACCATCTGCGATACGCAGAATGTTGAAGCGCTGCCGGCGCTGTCCGTTGATGAGCCGACCGTCTCTATGTTCTTCTGCGTTAACACCTCGCCGTTCTGTGGTAAAGAAGGTAAGTACGTTACCTCTCGTCAGATCCTTGACCGCCTGAACAAAGAGCTGGTACATAACGTCGCGCTGCGCGTTGAAGAAACGCCGGATGCAGACGCATTCCGCGTTTCTGGTCGTGGTGAACTGCACCTGTCCGTTCTTATCGAGAACATGCGTCGTGAAGGTTTCGAAATGGCGGTTTCCCGTCCGAAAGTTATCTTCCGCGAAATCGATGGCCGTAAGCAAGAGCCGTTCGAAAACGTCACGCTGGACGTTGAAGAGCAGCACCAGGGTTCTGTGATGCAGGCGCTGGGTGAGCGTAAAGGCGATCTGAAAAACATGAATCCAGATGGCAAAGGCCGCGTACGTCTCGACTACGTGATCCCAAGCCGTGGTCTGATCGGCTTCCGTTCAGAATTCATGACCATGACCTCCGGTACCGGTCTGCTGTACTCCACCTTCAGCCACTACGACGACGTTCGTGCGGGTGATGTGGGTCAGCGTCAGAACGGTGTTCTGATCTCCAACGGCCAGGGTAAAGCGGTTGCGTTCGCACTGTTCAGCCTGCAGGATCGCGGTAAGCTGTTCCTGGGCCACGGCGCAGAAGTTTACGAAGGCCAGATTATCGGTATTCACAGTCGTTCTAACGACCTGACGGTAAACTGCCTGACCGGTAAGAAACTGACCAACATGCGTGCGTCCGGTACTGACGAAGCAACGGTTCTGGTTCCGCCGGTTAAGATGACCCTGGAGCAGGCTCTGGAGTTCATCGATGACGACGAACTGGTAGAAGTCACCCCGACTTCTGTCCGTATCCGTAAACGTCACCTGACCGAGAACGACCGTAAACGCGCGATGCGCGGTGCGAAAGAAGATTAATTAACGCTTCTTTCCGCTATCTGAACCCTGCCTCAATGGCAGGGTTTCTTTTTTGTACAAAGCCCTGCCGCCCGTAGTCAAACTCCCCCTTTCCCGCTACAGTTAATTTTCCACGGTGCAAAAGGAGAGGACCATGCTCTATATCTTTGATTTAGGTAATGTGATTGTCGATATTGACTTCAACCGGGTGCTCGGGACGTGGAGTGATTTAACGCGCATTCCCCTTGCGACGCTGCAGCAGCATTTCACCATGGGCGAAGCGTTCCACCAGCATGAGCGCGGTGAAATTAGCGACGAAGATTTTGCGGCGGCGATGTGCCATGAAATGAACATGTCGCTAAGCTACGAGCAGTTCTCCCACGGCTGGCAGGCGGTTTTCGTTGCCCTGCGCCCGGAGGTTATCGCGATTATGCAAAAATTACGCGAGCAGGGGCATCGCGTTGTGGTTCTGTCCAACACGAACCGTTTGCATACGACTTTCTGGCCGGATGAGTACCCTGATATACGCGCCGTTGCTGACCATATCTATCTTTCTCAAGAGATGGGGATGCGTAAACCGGAAGCGCGGATCTATCAGAGCGTCCTCGACGCTGAAGGTTTCGCCGCTGACGATACGGTCTTCTTCGATGATAACGCGGACAATATCGCCGGGGCTAACCAGCTGGGCATAACCAGTATTCTGGTGACCGGGAAGGAAACCATCCCCAACTACTTTGCTAAACAGCTATGCTAAAAACCGTTCATCAAAAAACAACGCGCCATCTGCGGCCGCTGGTCGCCTGGCTAAAGCTGTATGGCGGCGTATTGATGAAGATAATATGACGACCCTGGCAGGCAACCTCGCCTACGTGTCGTTACTCTCCCTTGTGCCGCTGATTGCCGTCGTGTTCGCGCTGTTCGCGGCATTTCCGATGTTTTCTGATGTCAGTATTCAGATTCGCCACTTTATTTTCGCCAATTTCATTCCGGCAACCGGAGATGTCATTCAGGGCTATATTGAGCAGTTTGTCGCCAACTCCAGCCGGATGACCGCTGTGGGCGCTTTCGGCCTGATTGTGACATCTCTGCTGCTGATGTATTCGATTGATAGCGCGTTGAACACCATCTGGCGCAGTACCCGAACCCGGCCCAAAACCTACTCCTTTGCGGTTTATTGGATGATCCTTACCCTGGGGCCGCTGCTGGCGGGGGCCAGCCTGGCGATCAGCTCCTATCTCCTGTCGTTACGCTGGGCTAGCGACCTGAATAGCGTGATTGACGATGTGCTGCGTATTTTTCCGCTCATTTTATCCTGGGTGGCATTCTGGCTGCTTTACAGCATTGTGCCGACGGCCGAGGTGCGTAACCGCGATGCGATAATCGGTTCCCTGGTCGCGGCGCTGCTCTTTGAGGCGGGTAAGAAAGCTTTTGCTTTATATATCACCGCGTTCCCGTCATATCAGCTGATTTATGGCGTGCTTGCCGTGGTGCCTATTTTGTTTGTCTGGGTGTACTGGACGTGGTGTATCGTCTTGCTTGGCGCTGAAATTACTGTCACTCTCGGTGAATACCGCAAACTGAAAAAAGAAGAAACAGAACAATCATGATTGCATTAATTCAACGCGTATCCCGAGCTAGCGTTACCGTGGAGGGTGAAGTGACGGGCGAAATCGGCCCCGGGCTTCTGGTGCTGTTAGGCGTCGAGAGAGACGATGATGAGCAAAAGGCGAACCGCCTGTGCGAGCGCGTGCTGGGATACCGTATTTTTAGCGATGCTGAAGGCAAAATGAATCTGAACGTGCAGCAGGCTGGCGGCAGCGTGCTGGTGGTTTCGCAGTTTACGCTGGCAGCCGATACCGAACGCGGGATGCGTCCTGGTTTTTCGAAAGGGGCTGCACCGGATAAAGCGGAAGCGCTGTACGAGTATTTCGTTGAGCGCTGCCGCCAGCAGCAAATGAATACGCAGACCGGGAGATTTGCTGCCGATATGCAGGTTTCTCTGGTGAATGATGGTCCCGTGACCTTTTGGTTGCAGGTATGAGCCAGCTTCCGGGCAGGCTGCGGGTAACAAAAGAGAGTACAGCTATGTATCACCTTCGTGTACCGCAAACAGAAGAAGAGTTAGAGAGCTACTACCAGTTCCGCTGGGAGATGCTGCGTAAGCCGCTGCATCAGCCGAAAGGGTCCGAGCGCGATGCGTGGGATGCGATGGCGCACCATCAAATGGTGGTCGATGAAGAGGGCAATCTGGTTGCCGTCGGGCGGCTGTATGTGAATGCGGAAAACGAAGCTTCTATCCGTTTTATGGCCGTCCATCCGTCAGTACAGGATAAAGGGCTGGGAACCCTGATGGCGATGACGCTGGAGTCCGTCGCCCGTCAGGAAGGCGTTAAGCGCGTGACCTGTAGCGCCCGCGAA
Organism: Klebsiella sp. ME-303; assembly: GCF_007910085.1. Classification (NCBI taxonomy): domain Bacteria; kingdom Pseudomonadati; phylum Pseudomonadota; class Gammaproteobacteria; order Enterobacterales; family Enterobacteriaceae; genus Klebsiella; species Klebsiella sp. ME-303. The sequence goes on from NZ_VOJB01000047.1 coordinate 20,023, forward strand.
GATGCGGTGGAGTTCTTCGCTAAGCTCGGTTTTGTGAACCAGGGCGAAATCACGACGCCGACGACCACGCCGATCCGTCATTTTCTGATGATTAAGCCGATAGCCTCGCTGGACGATATTTTACATCGCGGCGACTGGTGCGCTCAGCTGCAGCAGGCCTGGTATCAGCATATCCCTCTCAGCGAGAAAATGGGCGTGCGCATTCAGCAGTATACCGGGCAAAAGTTTATCACCACCATGCCGGAAGCCGGTAACCAGAACCCGCACCATACGCTGTTCGCCGGCAGCCTGTTTTCTCAGGCAACGTTAACCGGCTGGGGGCTTATCTGGCTGATGCTGCGCGAGCGGCATCTTGGCGGCACAATTATTCTTGCCGATGCGCATATCCGCTACAGTCAGCCTATTAGCGGACGCCCCAGCGCCGTTGCCGATCTTGGCTCGTTAAGCGGCGATCTTGACCGGCTGGCGCGAGGCCGCAAAGCGCGCGTTCAGCTGCAGGTTGAGCTATTTGGCGACGAGCGGCTGGGCGCGGTTTTTGAGGGTATCTATATTGTTCTTCCCGCGAAACCGTTCGGCCCCTATGAAGAGGGCGGTAACGAAGAGGAGTAGCCTCGCTTTACGCTTATCTATCGGCCTGGTGTTTTAACCCGCCAGGCGATATCTCTCATCGCGCTGCCTGCCGCCGGGCTGATGCCGCCCAGCTGAAAGAAGCCGTGAATCACCCCGAGATAACGCTGACAGGTGCAGTCAACGCCCTGTTCAAGCAGGCGCTGGTAAAGCGCTTCGCCTTCATCACGCAGAGGGTCGTATTCCGCAGTCAGAATATGCACCGGCGGTAAGCCGTGAAAGTCTTTACGCCACAGCGGGCTGGCTTCCGGATGGTGGAGCGCCGTCGCGGCAAGGTACATTTCATAGCCGCTGAGCAGGGTATCTTCGGTGATGATGTAATCTTTACCGTTATCGATATAGCTCTTCATGCTGGCGGTGGCGTCCAGCATCGGGTAAATCAAAACCAGCTGCGCGGGTTGCCAGGCCTGCGCCGTTTTGAGCCGCAGGGCGGTCACTAATGCCAGGTGTCCACCGGCGCTGTCGCCAGCCAGCGTAATGCGGGAAGCGTCGATGCCTAACTGCTCCGCGCGGCGGTGAATAATCAGCGCGCCTCTCTCCGCATCGTTATGGGCGGCAGGGAAAGTATGCTCCGGCGCCAGCCGGTATTGCACGGCGATAACGCGGCAGCCGCTGTGGTATGCCAGCTGGCGGAGCTGATGGTCATGCGTGGCGAAACCGCCGCTGATAAAGCAGCCACCGTGGAAATAGATAATGGCAGGCAGTGCGCCGGAAGCGTTAAGGGGAGAGACAACGCGAAATGCCATGCCGTCGAGCTCGATATCTTCTACCTGAACGCGCTTTTCCTGTTCCCCAGCCAGTACCGTACTGGCGAGATAGCCGCATCTCCGGTCATCAATATTCTGTTCGCGCGATGAGGGGCGGCCCGCATTGATAAATTCCCGCACCAGCTCTGCGATACCCTTTTCAAGCGCCATTTTTTATTCCCTTAAGCTGTTTGGATATACAGTGTTATAGCCTGATTGTGAGCAAAAGAAAACCAGGGATTTTCGTCGGGAAGTGATTCTGGAAAGCGGCTCGCAAAACCAAAGATTTTGCCGGCATACCGGGGTGTTTACGCCATTATCAATGGTAAGCCGGGCAGCAGCAGGCGCCGCCCGACATGATGCCTGCCGTTATTCCCCTTCGCCAGGGAACAGGAACGGATTGATGGAGCTGCGGGCGAAGCCCTCTTGTTCCATCCGTGCGTCCAGTACCAGCGAGGCGAGGTCGTCGGCTACGGCCTCCACTTTTGGGTCTTTTTCCTGATAGAGAATCTTCAGGTAGGTACCGCAGTCGCCGCAGGTTTCGGCTTTAATCGCCGACTGCTCGTTATCCAGTGACCAGTAGTGCAGATCGCGCGTTTGTTCGCAGTTGCTGCACTTCACGCGCACCACGTGCCATTCAGTTTCGCACAGGTTGCAGTGCAGATAGCGCAGGCCCTGTGTGGTACCAATTTGCACCATGCTGGAGACCGGCATCGAGCCGCAAACCGGGCAGAACTGACGCTGTTCACCATATTCAGCGCGGGCCTTTCCGGGGATCAGGCTGGCCATCTGCGCCCAATAGAGCGAAAGCGCGGCCCAGATAAACGGCGCTTTATCGCTGCTGACAGAGGCAAAATCGGACGCAAACAGCGCGCTTGCCATCAGTTCCAGCTCCTGCTCGGAGGCTTTTTCCAGATTCTCGATGACCGCCAGCGCCGGGCCGCTCATCTCCGGCTTCAGTTCGGCAATCAGAGAATGCAGCAGCTTGTGCCAGTGCTTATCGCGCGGCAAAACGTGGATATCCAGCGGCGGTTTACCCTGGTCGTTCGCTTCTTTGATGCGCGCGGTGAGATCCATCTGCAGCGGATGGTCGTACAGCACCACTTCCTGCGCGTGGGCGATAAGCGCGGCAAAGCGCAGGTAATCACCCAGCGGGTTATTTTCAGCCAGTTCGCGCAGGCGTTCGGCGCGACGGTTATATAAATTTTTGAGCCGGGGAAACAACAACGGCGGGATCATATCCGTCGCGCGTTTCTCGCTCTTTTCCAGCTCATCTTGCGGGATGATACGAATGCTCATTCAGTCACTTCCTGGTTTCAGCAGATTCGGCGATGGTCGCGTCCGCTCTGCGATTTGGCGGGCATCATGCGCCCGCTCTGGTGATGTCATTAATGATAACCGCAATCGGCATACGGGATATAGCCACGACATCGCAATGTGTGCGCTACGATACCTGATATCGATACCCCCGACTATGCACCGTTAGGATTAGCTGCCCTGCGCCATGGCTTGAGCGAAACGGGAAACGTGCCGCTCACGCCTGCGGCGCACTCTGGCTAACGTTGTCAAAACAGCGCGTTATCCGCAAAAAAATGGCGTCGATATACGACGCCATTTCAGAGACGAACAACGCGCTCGGGCCTACGACTGGCGCTTATCCTGCTTTTCGCGGACTTCACGATACCAGCGCGGGTGATGTTTCTTCGCCCAGGTCTTCGTGACCCAGCCTTCCACCATTGCGGTAATGGTGCCCTTCACCCACAGCGCAGCGTAAATATGCACCATGATCACTACAATCAGCGCCACCGCAGAGAAGGAGTGCAGCATCAGCGCGAAGCGGATAACCGGGATGGAGAAGGCCGGCGCAAAGTACGGACGCCAGATGATCACGCCGCTCACCAGCAGCAGCACCAGCAAGATAATCGCCGCCCAGAACACGCATTTCTGGCCGAAGTTATAGCGCCCGGTGTCGCCCACTTCCTCGTTGACGACAATCTTGCGAATATTTTTCGCCCAGAAAATATCGTCCCGGTTGATCAGGTTGTGGTGCCAGTAGCGGAAGAACATGATGATGAACGAAGCAAACATAATCACGCCCACGAACGGGTGCAGAATACGCGCCAGCTGCGGGGTGCCCATGATTTGCATCAGCCAGTTGAAGGACGGGAAGAAAAAGCCCAGCCCGCTCACCGCCGCCAGCACGAAGCAGAAGGCGGTGACCCAGTGGTTGATTCGCTCCGGCGCGGTGTAGCGCACGATGGTGTCACGTCTTTTCATTTGCGCACCTCGTCTTTCTCTTCATCCAGATTGTCCTCTTCCTCTTCCGCGCGGTTCGGGCCGACGCCGACGTAGTGGAAGATGCTGGCGGCGAAGGTGGCCGCAAAGCCGACCGCCGCGAGAGGCTTCCAGATCCCTTTCCAGAACTTAACCGTGGCGCTGATTTCCGGGTTCTCCGGCAGGCCGTGGTACAGATTCGGTTTGTCGGCGTGGTGCAGCACGTACATCACGTGCGTGCCGCCAACGCCTGCCGGATCGTACAGGCCCGCGTTGTCGTAACCGCGGGTTTTCAGCTCGGCGACGCGCTCGCCCGCCAGCGTTTTCATATCCTCTTTGGAGCCAAAGTGGATAGCGCCGGTCGGGCAGGTTTTCACGCACGCCGGCTCCTGGCCAACGTTAACGCGGTCCACGCACAGCGTACATTTGTAGACGCGGTTATCTTCCGGGTTCAGGCGCGGCACGTTGAACGGGCAGCCGGCGATGCAGTAGCCGCAGCCGATGCACTGCTCGGACTGGAAGTCGACGATGCCGTTGGCGTACTGAATGATTGCCCCTTCCGCCGGGCAGGCCTTCAGGCAGCCCGGGTCGGCGCAGTGCATACAGCCATCCTTACGGATGAGCCACTCCAGTTTGTCGTTCTGCTCCACTTCCGAGAAGCGCATCACGGTCCAGGATTTGGCGGTCAGATCGGCGGGGTTATCGTACACCCCGACGTTGTGACCGACTTCATCCCGGATGTCGTTCCACTCGGAACAGGCCACCTGGCAGGCTTTACAGCCGATACAGGTGGTGACGTCGATAAGCTTCGCCACCTCTTCCTGATGGTCCCGCGCGCGGGGCGCGGGGGTGAAGCCGTTAGTCGCGGAACGACGGATAATGTCTTGCGATTGATAAGCCATAATTCGTCTCCGTTACGCCTTTTCCACGTTCACGAGGAAAGCCTTGAACTCCGGCGTCTGCGTGTTCGCATCACCGACAAACGGCGTCAGGGTATTGGCGATAAACCCTTTCTTCGCCACGCCTTCGTAGCCCCAGTGAATCGGAATACCGATAGTATCGATATCCTTACCGTCCGCTTTCAGCGTGCGAATACGCTTGGTCACCACCGCCTTGGCTTTGATATAGCCGCGGTTAGAGGAGACCTTCACGGTATCGCCATGGGCGATGCCGAGCTTGTTCGCCAGCTTCTCGCCGATCTCCACGAACTGTTCCGGCTGCGCGATGGCGTTAAGCAGCGCGTGCTTGGTCCAGTAGTGGAAGTGCTCGGTCAGGCGGTAAGTGGTACCGACGTAAGGGAATTTCTCCGCTTTGCCCATCTGCTCAAGGTCGCCTTTAAAGACGCGAGCGGCCGGGTTAGAGACCACGTTCGGGTGCAGCGGGTTGGTGCCCAGCGGCGTTTCAAACGGCTCGTAGTGTTCTGGGAACGGCCCTTCCGCCATCTTATCGATAGCGAACAGACGCCCCATCCCTTCCGGCTGCATGATAAACGGCCCGACATCGCTGTCCGGCGCCGCGGCGCTGTAGTCTGGAATATCCACGCCGCCCCACTTCGCGCCGTCCCATTTCAGGAGCTGGCGCTTCGGATCCCACGGTTTACCCTGCGGGTCCGCGGAGGCGCGGTTATACAGAATGCGGCGGTTAAGCGGCCACGCCCATGCCCAGCCCAGCGTATTGCCGAGGCCCGATGGATCGGCGTTATCGCGACGCGCCATCTGGTTGCCGTCAGGCGTCCAGCTACCGGCGAAGATCCAGCAGCCGCTGGAAGTTGTGCCGTCGTCACGCAGCTGCGCAAACGAGCTGAGCTGCTGGCCTTTCTTGACGATCACCGCCCCAGTTGCCGGGTCGGTAATATCTGCCAGCGCCTTGCCGTTGCTCTCCATCGCTACTTCTTCCGACGCTGGTTCATGCGGCGTGGCGTAGTTCCACGTCATGTTCAGCACCGGTTCCGGCGCCGGTCCGCCCTGTTCGGCGTACATCTTGCGCAGGCGTAAGAAGATACCGGCGAGGATCTCACCGTCGGTGGTCGCAATCCCCGGGGCGTCCGCGCCTTTCCAGTGCCACTGCAGCCAGCGGCCGGAGTTAACGATAGAACCGTTCTCTTCGGCGAAGCAGGTGGACGGCAGGCGGAACACTTCGGTCTGGATTTTCGCCGGATCGACGTCGTTCGACTCCCCGTGATTTTGCCAGAAGGTGGAGGTTTCGGTGTTGAGCGGGTCGATGGTCACCAGGAACTTAAGCTTCGACAGCGACGCGACAACCTTGTTTTTGTTCGGGAACGACGCTACCGGGTTGAAGCCCTGGCAGATATAGCCGTTCACTTTGCCCTGGTTCATCATCTCGAAATATTGCAGGACGTCGTAGCCCTTATCCCACTTCGGTAGCCAGTCAAAGCCCCAGCTGTTTTCCGCCGTGGCTTTATCGCCAAAGAAGGCCTTCATCATAGAGACGAAGAATTTCGGGTAATTACCCCAGTAGTTCACCTGGTCCTTCAACAGCGGTTTCGGCGTGTTGGCGGCGAGATAGGTTTGCAGGTCAGTCTGTTTCTCGCTCGGCAGCGTCATATAGCCAGGCAGGCTCTGCGACAGCAGCCCCAGGTCGGTAAGACCCTGAATATTGGAGTGGCCGCGCAGGGCGTTTACGCCGCCGCCCGCCATGCCCATATTGCCGAGCAGCAGCTGGATCATCGCCATGGTGCGGATGTTCTGCGCGCCGATGGAGTGCTGCGTCCAGCCCAGCGCGTAGAGGAACGAGGCGGTTTTATCGTGCGCGCTGGTTTCCGCGATGTACTCGCAGACTTTGAGGAAGTCGGCTTTTGGCGTTCCGCAGATGTTTTCGACAACTTCCGGCGTATAGCGGGAAACGTGCTGCTTCAGCAGGTTCCAGACGCAGCGCGGATGCTGCAGCGTGGTATCGCGTTTGGCAAAGCCGTTCTCATCCAGCTCATAGTTCCAGGACGTTTTATCGTACTTGCGTGCTTCGGCGTCGTAGCCGCTGAACAGACCGTCTTCAAAGCTGTAATCCTCACGCACGATCAGGCTGGCGTTGGTGTAAGCCTCGGTATATTCACGGTTAATTTTTTCGTTGTTCAACAGGTACAGGATGACGCCTGACAGGAAGGTAATGTCAGTACCGGAACGAATTGGGGTATAGAAATCAGCTACCGCCGCGGTACGCGTAAAGCGCGGATCGATCACAATCAGCTTCGCGCCGTTGCGAATCTTGGCTTCCATCGCCCAGCGGAATCCAACCGGGTGAGCTTCAGCGGCGTTGCCGCCCATCACCACGACGAGATTGGCGTTCTTGATGTCGACCCAGTGGTTGGTCATCGCACCGCGACCAAATGTTGGAGCAAGACTTGCTACCGTTGGTCCGTGTCAGACGCGCGCCTGGTTGTCGACCGCGAGCATACCGAGCGCGCGGGTAAATTTCTGGGTTAAATAACCGGTTTCGTTACTGGAGGCGGAGGCGCACAGCATACCGGTGGTCAGCCAGCGGTTGACGGTGGTGCCTTCGCTATTCTGCGCGACAAAGTTGGCGTCGCGGTCCTCTTTCATCAGCTTAGCGATGCGATCGAACGCTTCATCCCAGCTGATTTTCTGCCATTTATCAGAGCCTGGCGCACGGTATTCCGGAAATTTCAGGCGACTTTCGGAATGGATAAAGTCCACCAGACCGGCCCCTTTAGGGCAGAGCGCGCCACGGTTGACCGGATGGTCCGGGTCACCTTCGATATGGAAGATAGACGCTTTGGCATTTTTTGCGCCGTCGCCGAGGCTGTACATTAACAGCCCGCAGCCAACGGAACAGTAAGTGCAGGTGTTACGGGTTTCGCGGGTGCGCAGCAGCTTGTACTGCCGTGTTTCCGCGAGCGCTAAACCGGGCGCAAAGCCCAGCGCCGCTGCCGTGGTTCCTGCCATACCGCCAGCGCAGATCTTAAAGAACTGCCTTCTGCTGACCTGCATGGTTCGCTCCTTGTTTCGACATTGTCACGTATAGTTATTTGCTTTGCGGTAAGGGCCGCAAAGGTTCAGAATTGGGGGTAATTTCCCTCGTTCCCGAAGGGATATAAACAGAATACCACATTGTGTGTATGCCTGTTCCAATACGGTTAAGACAAAGTGAACAAGAAGCCTCTTGAACAAATCGAAAATGTGACAGATATCACAGGTTATCGCCAGGTATCGCTCTGGAAGCGCCAAAATTTGCAACATCCTCAGCCAGACGAGTTAGCTGAAGAGGTACCCGTTGCGCTGGTTTATAATGGCATCTCGCACGTGGTGATGATGGCGACGCCGAAAGACCTGATGCAGTTCGCCGTCGGCTTTTCCTTATCCGAAGGGATTATCGAAAACCGGGGCGAGATTTATGGTATGGACGTCGTTCAGGCCTGTAACGGCCTGGAAGTGCAAATCGAACTCTCCAGCCGCCGCTTCATGGGGCTGAAAGAGCGCCGTCGCGCGCTGGCCGGACGCACCGGCTGCGGCGTATGCGGCGTTGAGCAGCTCAACGATATCGGGAAGCCCGTGCAGCCGCTGCCCTTTACCCAGACGTTCGATCTGGCGAATCTCGATCGCGCGCTGGCGCACCTGCATGATTTTCAGCCGATAGGCCGCCTTACCGGCTGTACTCACGCCGCGGCCTGGGTAAGTCCTTCCGGCGAGCTCGCGGGCGGCCATGAAGACGTGGGTCGCCACGTGGCGCTGGACAAGCTCCTGGGACACCGCGCGGAATCAGAAGGCGCCTGGCAGAACGGCGCGGCGCTGGTCTCCAGCCGCGCCAGCTATGAAATGGTGCAGAAGGCGGCCATGTGCGGGGTGGAAATCCTCTTTGCGGTCTCTGCCGCGACTACGCTGGCGGTTGACGTCGCCGGGCGCTGCAACCTGACGCTGGTGGGATTCTGCAAGCCGGGCAGGGCGACCGTTTACACGCATCCGCAGCGGTTAATCGCGGGTTAAATTTAAGTCAGTTTTTTTGAATGATGACAACAAATCCTTCCGCTTTTTGTTTGGCGATGTGAGGGCTACTATTTATCACATCAAGGCACGGCGCCTTATTCAAACAACTAACGTAAAGGGTTTATATCATGAAAAGCATCAAAACTTTTGTCGCAGTTATCGCTCTGGCCGCTTCTTTTGGTTCTTTCGCTGCGGAAACCGTGACCGCGACCGCCGCAACGATGGACGGTGCGGAAGCGAAAATCGCCGCTCAGGCCCAGGCCGCTGGCGCTTCATCTTACAAAATTACCGAAGCGTTTACCGGTAACCGCGTGCACATGACTGCGGAACTGAATAAATAAGCGTAAAGCTACTGTCGAAAGAGCGCCCAGGGGGCGCTTTTTTTGTGTCTGAGATTTATTCCCGGGGGGCTTAACGCAGGTGCCTTTGCCGTGAGGGGCGGCGATATCAGAATCAAAACAGGCTGAATGCAGCTTTACGCGTTGGTCCCTGCAAGAAGGCAG
>NZ_VOJB01000048.1:0-32710 GCF_007910085.1 Klebsiella sp. ME-303
AAGTGAAACGCCGTAGCGCCGATGGTAGTGTGGGGTCTCCCCATGTGAGAGTAGGGAACTGCCAGGCATCAAACAAGTGAAGAGCCCATCCTGACGGATGGGCTTTTTGCGTTTTTGTCGCCTGAGAAATCCCGTGTAAAAGCCCGGCAGGGATCCTTTACCAGACCTTTGTCACGATAGGGCATCCGCAGCACTTAAGCGAAATAGGTATATATCGCTTTGAAATAAAAGGTTTTTTTAACTTTACCTGGCGTCACAACGAGAACGATGAATCGTGCGGAGAGCTTGCCGGCAAAACCACTGAAAGCCGTGACGGCGAATAGCATAGATCTATTTAAACCCAATTATTTATCGAAAACTCATCTACAAAGAATTTATTTTGTGAATAAAATAATTAGCATGAACGTTATATGAAAATAAAAATAGAGATAAACGCGTTTCTGAATATTTAACAGGAATTATATTAAGAATATTACCCGCATAACGCTTAAGTTATTCTAAAGTCATCAGGTTAACAAATAGATACGAAACCCTCTCCCCTGCCGAGCACACAGGCATAACAGCTGGACTTTTTCTGCGAAATGACTTAGTGTCCTTAACACTTTGTTAACTCGATCTGGTTTAAGTTAATTCAAATTTGCTAAAAACATAGGGTGCATTGCCTGTATGGAAGCTAACCCGGTAACGTCTTTTGACGAATAGTGCATGTTACCGGCTGGCAATATGAGAATATAAATGAAATTTCTGATTAACTGGCCTCCTTTGCGCCAACTGATACATTATATCCGGGAGCGTTTTACCTTTCTGGTCCTGCTCTGCTGGCCGGCGATCATCTGGCTGGTTTGCCGGGCGCTTGTCTGGTTAACGGATGGATTGATGGCTCTTCTGGGTAAACCCACCGACCACTCGTTTACCGTGTATCTTCAGCCGCTTATGACGCTAAGTGCGCTGCTGAGAATTTCCGTCAGCTGGGTGCTGCTGCTGTTTATCCTGTTCAGCATGGCGATGGGATTCACCTGGGCTCTGCGGCGCTTTATGAATCGCCATAAATAGCGCCGATGCCGCGACCGGCAGAGCGACATCGGTATTGCTTCAGGCCATTTCCCCGATCGTCTTACGAAAACGCAGTAGGGCGATAGTAAAAAACACGCCACCGATAGCCAGCAGCGTCAGAAACTGCGGCCAGACGATAGAGAAATCAGCGCCTCGATAAAGAATGGCCTGCGCCAGGCTGACAAAGTGGGTCGTCGGCATGGTGAGCATAATATCCTGTACAGCCTGCGGCATACTTTCCCGGGGCGTGGAGCCGCCGGAAAGCATCTGCAGCGGCAAAAGCACCAGAATCATCAGCAGCCCCAGCTGCGGCATGGAACGCGCCACCGTGCCCATAAAAATGCCGATTGAGGTAGTGGCAAACAGGCTCAGGGCCACTCCAAGCATAAAGAGCGGTATCGAGCCTTCTATCGGTACCTGCAGCACGCCCTGAACCATCAGGATCAGGGAGAGTCCGGAAACCACCAGCACCACCAGCCCCATTGACCATATCTTCGCCATCATGATTTCAAACGGCGTGACCGGCATAACCAGCAGGTGCTCCACGGTACCATGCTCCCGCTCGCGTATCAGCGCCGAGCCGGTCAGCACGATCGCCAGCATGGTGATATTGTTGATAATTGCCATGACGGCGCCGAAACGCTCCTGCTCCAGGTTCGGGTTAAAACGCATCCTGACGGCCAGCTCAACCGGCAGCGTACCGTTGTCCCGGTAGCGGGCGACAAAGCTGTTCACCTCGCCGGTGACGATATTCTGGATATAGCTATTGCCGGTAAACGCCTGGCTCATTCGCGTCGCGTCGACGTTAACCTGTAGCGCGGGCTGGCGTCCGGCCAGAACATCGCGCTGGAAATCCGGCGGAATATTGATGGCGAAAGTATAGCGCCCCGCATCCAGTCCGGCGTCCATCTCATCAGCTGTAATCAGCTCCGGCGGCAAAAACCAGGGCCGGTAAAAACCATTGATAATACGCGATGAAAGCTGCGACTTATCCATGTCGGCAATAGCGATGGGCGCCAGATGCAGCGAACCCGGCATAACGGTCGCGGAGGAGTAAACCGAGACGGTAAAAGCAAAGACAATCAACGTCAGCATCGCTTTATCGCCCAGCAGGCTGCGTAGCTCTTTCATCCCCAAATTATAAATATTGCGTAATCCGCGCATTATCCCTCCTGTTTTTTCAACAGCCACACGCTCAGGCCCAGCACCAGCGGAACCGCGATAAGCAGCGGAATAAAGGATCCCCACAGGTCGGTCAGATTCAGCGCTTTGGAAAACGTTCCTCGCGCGATGGTCAGAAAGTGGCTGGTTGGATAAATCTGGCCAATCCAGCGCCCGGGGCCTTCCAGCGAGGCGACGGGGTCGATCATCCCGGAAAACTGCGTCGCCGGGATAAGCGTAATGATCGCGGTGCCGAAAATCGCCGCAATCTGGCTTTTCATAAAGGTTGAAATCAGCAGGCCAAGTCCGGTGGCGATAGTGACGTAGAGCAGCGCGGCGAGGGTGAGCGTCAGAAAACTCCCTTTGTGCGGTACGCCAAAAACAAAAACCGACAGCGCGCAGAGCAGGAAGAAGTTGAACATCCCCAGCACGATATACGGCACCTGTTTACCCAGCAGAAATTCGCTGCGGGTGGTTGGCGTCACGTACAGATTGATGATTGAACCAAGCTCTTTCTCGCGGACCACGCTGAGCGCGCTGAGCATCGCCGGGATCATCATTAACAGCAGCGGAATCACCGCCGGTACAATCGCCGGCAGGCTCTTCACATCCGGGTTATAGCGATAGCGGGTCTCGATGGAAATCAGTGAGGTATCGCGATTGGGGCTGGCCTGGCGACCGGCCATCTCCTGCAGCCAGGCCAGATGCATGGCCTGCACGTAGCCGCGCACCGTCTCCGCGCGGTTCGGCATCGCACCGTCCACCCACACGCCAATCTGCACCGGCGTTCCCCGGGCGATATCGCGGCCAAAATTAGGCGGAATTTCAATCGCTACCGCCAGCTCGCCGTTGCGCATTCTTCTGTCCAGTTCGCTATAGCTTTGCAGCGGTGGCTGTTCGATGAAGTAGCGTGAGCCGGCGATATTTTGCGACCAGCCCTGGCTACTGACGGTCTGGTCGCGGTCGAGCACCGCAAACCGCAGATCTTCGACGTCCATACTGATCCCATAGCCCATAATAAACATCAGGATCACGGTGCCGAGCAGTGCCAGGGTCGATCGCACCGGATCGCGGCGCAACTCAAGCGCTTCGCGGCGGCTGTAGCTAAACAGGCGCTGCAGGCTGAACGCCTGACGCGGCGCCACGCTTTCGGCTTTATGTTCCATCGCGGGAATCGGTGCAGCCTGCGCATCAGGCGGCTGCGCGGCATCCGCCGCTTCCTGTAGCCAGGCGATAAACGCCTCTTCAAGGCTGGCCGATCCGCGCTGCTCCACCAGCGCCTGCGGCGTATCGCTGGCCAGCACTTTTCCGGCATGCATCAGCGAAATGCGATCGCAGCGTTCCGCTTCATTCATAAAGTGGGTGGAGATAAAAATGGTCACCCGGTCCTGACGCGCAAGATCGACCATCAGCTGCCAGAACATGTCCCGGGCTACCGGATCGACGCCGGAAGTGGGTTCATCAAGGATTAACATTTCCGGGCGGTGGATCACCGCGACCGCCAGCGAGAGGCGCTGGCGGATACCTGGCGGCAGCGAAGCGGGCAGGGTGTCCTCAACCTCTTCCAGCATAAAGCGCTGGCTCATTTCGGCGATCCGCCCCGGGATCTCCGCATCAGGGATGTGGAACAGGCGGGCATGCAGCTCGAGGTTTTGCCGTACGGTCAGTTCGCTATAGAGGGAGAAGGCCTGCGACATATAGCCAACGCGGCGGCGGGTTTCGATATCCCTGGGGTCGACCGGCTGGCCAAACAGCCACGCCTCGCCTTCGCTGGCCGGTAGCAGCCCGGTCAGCATTTTCATGGTCGTTGATTTGCCGCAGCCGTTTGAGCCGAGGAAGCCGAAAATCTCGCCGCGGGCAATGCGAAAGTTGACGTGGTCAACGGCGACAAATTGACCGAAGCGCATCGTTAGCCCGCGCGCTTCAATCGCAACTTCGCTTTCGTCAGCATTGCGCGGCGGGATGATCACCTCTTTATGCGCCAGGCGCTGGGCTTCGGGAAGCAGGGCGATAAAGGCCTGTTCCAGCGTCTGACTCGCCGTGTGCGCTTTAAGCTCATCGGCGCTGCCGGTCGCCAGAACTTCCCCCGCGTTCATGGCCACCAGCCAGTCAAAGCGCTCCGCCTCCTCCATGTAAGCGGTGGCGACCAGGACGCTCATCTCCGGCTGACGCTGGCGGATGCTGTCGATCAGATCCCAAAACTGCGCCCGCGAGAGAGGATCGACGCCGGTGGTGGGTTCATCGAGGATCAGCAGCTGCGGGTCGTGAATGAGCGCGCAGCACAGGCCGAGCTTTTGCTTCATCCCCCCGGAGAGTTTTCCTGCCGGGCGGTCGCGAAACGGCGCCAGGCCGGTACTCTGGAGCAGCTCATTGATGCGGATGTCGCGTTCGGCTTTATCATGGCCGAACAGACGGGCGAAGAAATCGACGTTTTCATAGACCGACAGGGTATGGTAGAGGTTCTTCCCCAGCCCCTGGGGCATCCAGGCGATTTTCGGGCAGACGTCCTGGCGATGACGTACCTCGCTCATATCGCCGCCGAGCACCATAATGTTGCCGTGCTCAATCACGCGCGCGCCGGAGATCAGCGATAGCAGGCTGGACTTGCCCACGCCGTCGGGCCCGATCAGGCCCACCATACGGCGAGCGGGAATGCTCAGCGTAATGTCCTTCAGCGCGACGGTTGCGCCAAAGTGCTGGCTGACGTTTTCCAGGCGGGCGACGGTTTTCATTGCGGCAACCTCACCGTCAGCGCTTCAGGCCACGCCTGCTGGTTATCCAGGCGGACCCAGGCCATCCCGGGCAGGCCGGTCTTCACATACTCCAGATGCTCCGCCAGCAGCTCTGGCGGAATACGGGCTTTTACGCGGAACATCAGCTTTAGCCGTTCATCGCTGGTTTCCACCGTTTTAGGCGTAAACTGCGCCACGCTGGCGACAAAACTGATATTGGCGGGGATCACCAGATTCTGCGCGGCATCGAGGATAATTCGCGCTTCGCTGCCCAGCGCCAGCAGACCCGCCTGCTCGGTAGGCAGGAAGAAGGTCATATAGACATCGGATAAATCGACCATATTCAGCACCCGGCCGCCCGCCGCCAGCACCTCTCCCGGTTCGGCTACGCGGTACTGAATGCGGCCATCGCGCGGGGCTTTCAGCTCGCTATCGTCGATATCGGCGATAATCCGCCGTTCGGTCGCCTGGGCGGCCTCGACCCGGGTTTGCGCCTGAATGATGCTGGTGCGCGCCGCCTCAATCGCGGCCCTGGCGGCAGAGACCTGCGCTTTGGCGGATTCCAGCGCCGCCCTGGCGCTTTCTGCCGCCGCCTGGTCGTCATCCAGCTGCTGCGCGGAGACCGCGCCGCGCTGCGAGAGCGTGCTGGAGCGGACGTGACGTTTAGCCGAGGAGTTCAGCTCCGCCTGCCGCTGCTTCACCACCGCTTCCGTAGCGCGCATTTCGCTTTGGCGCTGGTCGAGCAGGGCTTTCGCGGCGGCAATCGCGCTCTCTGCTTCCTTGATTTGCGCGGCGGCCTCCAGCCGTTGTTCGTTGAGTACCCGGGTGTCCATACGGGCCAGCACGTCGCCCTGGCGAACAAACTGCCCCTCTTTGACCAGGATGGTGTCGATACGCCCGGCGGTTTTGGTGGCGATATCGACTTCAGTGGCTTCAATCCTGCCGTTACTGCTGGCAAATCCTGCCGGAACCCCCGGCGGGCGCAGCATCCACCATGCCGCTGCGGCAATCACCACCGCTAAACCAATAACGTATCCAACCCAACGCCGTTTGATTTTGTCCATACGCGACTCGCTTTGTTCCATAGGCTGAGTGGTGCGCGCTTCTCCTCCGCATGGCGGAGTTTCGTCTCTTCAGGGAAGGGAGAAATCGGGGATAAGGCCGACCGGCGCAGGGAGCCTGCAGCGCTGCTAACCGGTCAGAAAGAGGTGCGATCAATGTGGTCATCATCAGCAATCCTCGCCTTAAATGAAACACGCATATTTATTGCTACCGTCAATGTCATACTAACACCCGCAATGAGTATGTCCATATACAAAGCAGGGTCTTGTCGTCGGGTTAACATAAAAACAGCGAGGAGCGCGATGGCACAATATTACCCATAATGCCTATTGGGGTGATACCGGAGCAGATAATCTTAATCGTTCTTCATTAAATCATCGTACATATAAGCTATTCCTTAGCGCTAATAACCAGAGGATATTATTCCCTGGCGACTGGCGCATTTTTAATCTGGTTGCCCCAGGAGAACTGTTGTATGATCGGCGGCCCTGAAAATACACTCACGCCGGGCGAGCGCTTTATTCAATGAAAGATGAAAGCCAAAAATATATCTCGATTATTTTTAAGGAGTGGTTGCCGCTGTACGACAGCCTGACGCCGGAAGTGAGGGCGGTACTTAAAAATATTGCCGGGCAGCAGGCGGAGGCGTTAGCGACCCGTTTTTATGATTTTATTTTCCAGGACCCGGACATTGCGCGGCACCTTAGCTATGACTTAGTTCAGGAGCGGCTCAGCAGCTCGCTGGCCGGGTGGGTGAAAGATATCCTGATGTGCGATAAGGAAAATCTGCAGGCGCTGGCGGAGCGGCAGTACCTGATCGGCAGCATCCATTCACGCATTGGTATTCCGGCAGAGGCGGTACTGCGCGGCGCGCGCCAGCTGAAAGCCGGGCTGATTGAAAATATCCGCGATAGTCAGCTCGATCGCGAGACCAGCGTTGCCGCCATCTACTACGCCATCATGGCCATTAACATGGCGGTAGAAATGATGTGCCACGCCTATACCCTGTCGCACTATCGGGCAACGAAAAATGAAGAAGCGTACCGCCTGTATAGCCTGATGGATAACGTGCCGCTGGAATATGGCAAACAGCAGGCCTCGCTCTCCGGATGGGAAAATACCGCTATTTTTAATATCGTTAGCGATAATAAAAGCGATATTAACGGAGCGTTATTATCTGATTCTGAATTTGGCCTGTGGTTCCGCCATAAATGCGTGCGTTATTTTAACAAAAATCCGCAAATGCAGGAAATCGCCGACTTAATTAGCAAGGTGGATGCGCTGTTATCCGCCTGGAAATCCTCGTCTGAGGGTTCTGAGTATAAAAACACGCAGGCTTTGCTGCAGGGGATCCATATCCATTGCCAGCAGATCGGCAGCCAGATGGGGGTGCTGTTTAGCAGCCTGTCGCAGATGCAAAGCGGTAAGGATACGCTGACCAGCCTGCTTAACCGCCGCTATCTGCCGGTTGTCCTCAAGCATGAAGTGACGCTGGCGATGGAATATGAACTGCCGATGACGGTGGCGATTATCGACATCGACCACTTTAAAGAGATCAATGATAGCTGGGGGCACATGGTCGGCGACCGGGCGATTAAGCACGTTGCGGAGCTGCTCAGCGATAATATTCGATCCAGCGATTATATCTTCCGCTACGGCGGCGAGGAGTTTCTGCTGGTGCTGGTGGAGACCGGCGCCGCGGAAGCCTTTACTATCCTCGAACGGCTGCGTAAAAAAATCAGCCAGCTGGCGTTTAGCGTTGGCGCTGACAATGAGATTTCGATTACCGCCAGCATCGGCTACGCCGTCCACACCGGTCATCCGGATTACAATCTGCTGCTGCGCGATGCCGACAGCGCGCTGTACGTCGCCAAGCGCGATGGGCGCAACTGCGTGAAGCTGCATGAAGGCGACGGCAACTAAGCTGCCGGGTCCTTCCCGGAGGCGGCGCGCTGCGCCTGTCCGGGCTACCGGATCGCAGACGGCTGTGAACCCGTAGCCCCGGTAAGGCGACAGCCGCCACCGGGGAATAAACCGCAGAATATCTTCCGGTCGGGCGCCATCCCGGAGGCGGCGCGCAGCGCCTGTCCGGGCTACCGGATCGCAGACGGCAGTAAACCCGTAGCCCCGGTAAGGCGACAGCCGCCACCGGGGAATAAACCGCAGAATATCTTCCGGTCGGGCGCCATCCCGGGGGCGGCGCGCTGAGCCTGTCCCGCCTACCTGACCGCAGACGGCTGTGAACCTGTAGCCCGGGCAAGGCGCCTCAGGCGCCGCCCCCGGGAGAGATGTGGCAGCGGATTTCAGTGCGGAGAGATCGCCGCGCCTCAAAACAGCACCGGCAGCCCCAGGCCGCGTTTTACTTCATGCAGCGTCCGTTGCGTCAGTTCGTGCGCCCGTTCGCTTCCCCGGCGCAGCAGCGCCAGCAGCATGCCTTTATCCTGAATATAGGTCGCCCGGCGTTCGCGTATCGGCGCCAGCAGCTCCTGTAAGCAGGTCTCCAGCGCGTTTTTGCACTGCCTGTCTCCCAGCCCTCCGCGCCGATAGTGGGCTTTCATCTCGGCAACGAAGGTCTTATCAGCATGAAAGGCGTCGAGATAAGTAAAGACCACGTTGCCTTCTGTCTGACCCGGGTCGGCGACCCGTAGGTGATTCGGGTCGGTATACATGGCGCTGACCGCACGATGGATCTCCTCTTCGCTGGCCGAAAGGGTGAGCGTGTTCCCCAGCGATTTCGACATTTTGGCGTTGCCATCAATGCCCGGCAGGCGGCTGACGTCGCTGAGCAGCGCTTTGCAGTGCCGTAAGATCGGCGTCGTCGTCAGGCTATTCATTTTGTGCACGATCTCATTGGTCTGTTCAATCATCGGTAGCTGATCGTCGCCGACCGGCACCAGTTCGGCCTTAAAGGCGGTAATATCGGCGGCCTGGCTTATGGGATAGGCTAAAAATCCCACCGGCAGCGAGCGGGAAAATCCCTTCTGGGCGATTTCATTTTTCACCGTCGGATTGCGTTCAACCCGGGCGACGGTGACGATATTCATATACAGCGCGCTGAGTTCGGCCAGCGCCGGCAGGGCGGATTGCAGGCAAATGGTGGTCTTCTGCGGATCGATGCCGACGGCGAGATAATCGGCCATCACCTCAAGGATATTGCTGCTGATTTTTTGCGGGTTGCTGCCGTTGTCGGTCAGTCCCTGGAGATCCGCGACGAGGATAAACTGCTGGTGGTCGTGCTGGAGCAGCACGCGCTGGCGCAGGGAACCGACGTAGTGGCCGAGGTGCAGCTGGCCGGTAGGACGGTCGCCGGTCAGGATCGTTTGGCTGGTGTTCATAAGTGACTCCTTAGGATGCTATCAGGCCGAAGGGCGACACTCAGAAACAACAAAGCCGCCTTCCGGCGGCTTTGAATAGAGGAAACGTCAAATCTTGCCGCCTGTTATGCAGGCAGCCACCAACGGCGGAGGTGAGAGATGACAACGTTTCTGTTCATCTTTTTATCCTGCCACGAAAAGCCGCGGCAGTAAAAGCCCTTTTTTATTCAGCGATAAACTGGCAGCAGGTTAAAGCTGGATAAAATATGAATTATTGCGTTGGCGCCGCCGAAGCACAAAATCAGGATAATCATGGCATTGCCACCCCAGACCCGATAGTTCGGGCTGCCGAAACGCCTGCGCGAGGCGCGCGCCAGCAGGGCGGGGACGATAGCGGCCCAGACGGTGGCGGCGAGACCGGCGAAACCAATGGCGTAGATAAAACCGTCAGGCCACAGCAGCCCGCCGGCGATCGGCGGCAGAAAGGTCACCAGCGCGGTTTTAAACCGCCCCAGCCGGCTATCGTCAAACTTAAACAGATCCGCCAGATAATCAAACAGGCCAAGAGTCACGCCCAGGAACGAGCTGGCGACGGCGAAGTTGGAAAAGACCGTCAGCAGTAAGTCCAGGGTCGAACTGTTCAGCAGGCCGCTTAAGGTCTGCACCAGCACGTCGATGTTGCCGCCTTTTTCGGCGATAGCGATAAACGCCGGGCGCGGAATATTGCCCATTGTGCCGACCAGCCAGATGATATACAGCACCAGCGCCATCAGCGTGCCGAGCAGCAGGCAGCGGCGAATGATAAGCGGGTCTTTACCGTAGTACTTCATCAGGCTGGGGACGTTGCCGTGATAGCCAAAGGAGGCCAGGCAGAACGGCAGCGTCATCAGGACGTAGGGGAGATAGGACGCATTGACCTCCGCGCGGTTAAACAGAATCGCGGGCTCCACGTGCCACATCAGACCGCCGAAGGTCATAAAGAAGGTGAGGATTTTGGCACCCAGCACGATAGTCGTCATCCGGCTTACCGCTTTCGTACTTAGCCAGACGATAAAGGCGACCACCAGCGCGAACGCCAGCCCGCCCAGGCGTGCGGGAACCGCGAGGTTCATCTGCGCAAAAGTATGCTGAATAACTGAACCGCTGGCGGAAATATAGGCGTAGGTCAGGATATATAAAACAAAGGCGACGGTCAGGCCGTTAATAATATTCCAGCCGTTTCCCAGTAAATCCTTTGTAATCGTGTCGAAGCTGGCGCCAATATGATAATTGAGATTGGCTTCGAGGATCATTAACCCGGAATGCAGCATGCAAAACCAGGTAAAAATGAGCGCCAGCAGCGACCAGAAAAACCAGGCGCCGGACATCACCACCGGTAAAGAAAACATGCCTGCGCCAATAATCGTGCCGCCGATAATCATCGCTCCGCCAATCAGCGATGGCGTATTAGTTGAGACCGCTTTTGAGACTGATAGTGTAGCCATAAGGTGCATTCCTCACGTGGCTATATATTAAATAAGGGGCTGCGGGAAAACGGCTACCCGGCGCAACCCGAATAATTGAGCTTAAAGAGATGGAATTAAATTAATGGCGCTCTTATTGCGAGAGCGCCGTGATGCGGTTTATTTCACCGGTTTCAGTCTGGCGACGAAGTGGCGCAGTACCGGCGGTTCGTAGGTGAAGGTCAGGCCCTTAATCGTGGCGGCGCGCGCCTTAACGGCGATCAGCGCATCAGCGATATAGTCCATATGATCGTTGGTATAAACCCGACGCGGAATGGTCAGGCGCAGCAGCTCCATCGGCGACGCCTTCTGTTTGCCGGTTTCCGGGTCGCGGCCCAGCAGCAGGGAGCCGATTTCCACGCTGCGGATTCCCGCTTCCAGATACAGCTCATTGTTTAGCGCGTGCGCCGGGAACTGCTCCGGTGGGATATGCGGCAGCAGCAGCTTAGCATCGACGAACACCGCATGGCCGCCGGTCGGATACTGAATCGGAATGCCGCCTTCGCGCAGGCGTTCACCGAGGTATTCCACCTGATTGATGCGATAAGCGAGGTAATCCTCGTTGGTCCCTTCTTCCAGGCCGATAGCCAGCGCCTCCATATCGCGTCCCGCCAGGCCGCCGTAGGTGACAAAGCCCTCCATCGGCACGCAGCGGATGCGCACTTCGTTGAACAGATCTTCGTCATCGCGGAAGCAGCACAGGCCGCCGATATTCACCATCGGGTCTTTCTTGGCGGACATGGTCAGCATATCGCCGTACTGGTACATCTCGAGAATAATCTCTTTCACCGATTTATCGGCATAGCCCTCTTCGCGCTGTTTAATAAACCAGGCGTTTTCGCAGAAGCGGGCGGAGTCGATTACCACCGGAATATTGTTCTGGCGCGCAATCTGATACACCTCGCGCATATTCGCCAGCGATACCGGCTGGCCGCCGGAGCTGTTACAGGTGACGGTAGTAATAATCGCCGCCACGTTTTCCGCGCCGTGCTCGGCGATGGTCGCTTTCAGCAAATCAATATCAAAGTTGCCTTTCCAGTCGTACCACGAGGTCGTGTCGAAGGCTTTCGGCGTCACCACGTTAATGGCTTTTGCGCCGTTCAGCTCCACGTGCGCGGCGGTGGTATCGAAGTGGAAGTTGGAAATAAACACCGGATGCGCCGACTTGCGGCGAGCAATCAGGCTCGGGAACAGAATCTGCTCCGCGCCGCGCCCCTGATGGGTGGGAATGGTATACGGATAGCCGATAATCTCTTTGACCTTTTCGCACAGATGCTGATAGTTACGCGACCCGGCGTAGGCTTCGTCGCCCATCATCAGCCCGGCCCACTGATGGTCGCTCATCGCGCCGGTGCCGGAGTCGGTCAGCAGGTCGATATACACGTCCTGGCTATTGAGCAAAAACGGGTTATAGCCCGCCTCTTCCAGCGCTTTGACGCGATCGTCAAAGGTAGTCATACGAATGTTTTCGACCATTTTAATACGGAACGGCTCAGGGATACGTTTCATTTATTTTCTCCATGGGGATGCTGTGCCGCGTTTGGCTATTTGGCGACAAATAAAAAGCGCAACAAATAGCGACTAAACGCAGTGCTGAATTAATTTTTTTTAGGGAGTAAACAGCAGCGGAGAATTAACGAGGGAAGTCGTTGGAGATGCGGTGATCTAAATTATACCAGTCGTCCAGGCCGCCCTGGGCAATGAGGCGATAAATCGATTTTTGCGTCATGACATCGTCCTCTGTGGGTGAAGGGATGCCATAAAAATAAGGTAAAATGAGAAAATAACCACGATTAAAATCACAAAAAATAATTTATCGATAAGCGGAGTATAAAAATTTGACGCTCGTCGTCTTTTTAGCGTTATTGATTAGCAGGCAATGGTTTTTTGTTTTTTTATTACGCCAATAACGGCTTATTGAGTGAGGTTATTAGCGCCTTCACCGCAATCAATGAAGGCGCAGGCGGGACTTACATGCTGGAGAAGACGTTCATAATGATGCCGCCCGAGATGATCAGCACCATGGCGAGAATAGCCGGGATATCCGGTTTTTGCTTATAAAGGATCATTGAGCAAATCGTGACGCCGACGATGCCAAAACCGCACCACAGCGAGTAGGCGACGCCGACCGGAATGGTGCTCATCGCGCGGGTGAGGGCGAAGTAGCACAGGCCGTAGGCGCATACCACCAGCACCGACGGCGCCAGCTTGCTGAAGCCGTTGGTCTTTTTGATCATCGACGTGCCGGTGATTTCGGAGCCGATAGACAGCGCCAGCCATAAAAATCCGAGGTTAAACATAAGCGGTTCCTTTTCTGTTAGTTGGCGACTTTTTTGTCCAGAGATGCAGCGGCCGGCTGCGCGGGTGCTTCCTCGCTCTCTTCGCTACCCATTTTGGAAAAAAGGTTCATGATCACGATCCCGCTGGCGATAACCGCCATACCGATAATGGCGGCGGTGTCCGGGTGCTGGCCGTAAAACGCCATTCCCAGCGTCGATACCACGAGAATGCCGGTACCGGACCAGGTGGCGTAGGCCAGGCCGACGGGAATATCCTTCACCGCGCGGGATAGCGAGTAGTAGCAGGTGCAGTACAGCAGCACCAGCAGCCCGAGCAGCAGCATTTTGCTCATCCCTTCACTGCTGCCGAACATTTTGAGGGTGGAGGTAGCTGAGGTTTCGGAAACGATAACCAGCAGCATCCATAGCCAACACTTTGTTTTTGAAGACATAAGTTAAACTCCGGGTTTACTATTTAAGGTAAGGTTCTTTTTTTCTGTTTTTTAAAAAATCGATAGCGGCATCGGTCAACTGCGCTTCAGGGGCACAGGCCAGCGCCGGATTATTCACTACGTCTGTGACAGTGAGATAACGCCGCGGACCGCTCGCCGACGGCGCCGTCGCTCCGCGACCCGACGCCAGCTTCTCCAGCAATTCGTTCATGGTGCACAGCGCGATGCCGCATTCGGCCAGGCGGGCCAGCGTGGCCTGCATATGCCCGGCGTAAGCGGTATCAGGCTGCGCCCCGCGCAGCTGGTTAAGCTCGCTGGCGGGATCGCAGTGATAGCGCAGCGCCAGCACCGGCAGGCCGCTCAGCAGGGCATCGTGCACGCGGCGGGTAACCGGACCGTGCAGGGAACCCTTCACCAGATCCGCCGCCAGCGGGTAGTCGAGAAACGGCAGCAGCAGCGCCTTATACGAGGCCGAAGGCAGCCCCTGTTGCCAGTCGGCCGCCGGCAGCGTTTTACCGATAGCCCGCCACTGCTCTCCGTCGTCAATCCCGCTATCCAGCGCCAGGTGCAGGCTCTCGCCGCAGCCGGCCAGCCGCTGGCGAATAGCGTGCCGGTAGCCCGCCGCGGCGGTCACCATCACCAGTACCGGCGGCCGCAGACGCTGGATAATGCGTTCAACCAGGTCTTCCATCTGTTGGTCGGTCATGGCGAGCCTCCGTTAGCCGATGAGCGTGACCTGCGCGCCGTTTTTCAAGCCGGCGGCGTTGGCCTCTTCGGTATCAATATGAAACTCCAGCGCAAAGTCTTCGCGTACCCGCACCACCACTTCATCAAAGGTCAGCTGGCGTTCGCCATCGCTGCGGACGCTAACCTTCTGGCCGTTGGCGACGTTCAGCTGGCGGGCGTCCTGCGGCGACATATGGATATGCCGCCAGGCGCAGATCACCTGCGATCGCAGCTCAACGTGGCCTGCCGGGCCGATCAGCAGCGCGCTGCCCGCGTTCTCCAGCTGGCCGGATTCGCGAACCGGCGCTTTGATGCCGAGGGTAAAGCAGTCGGCGCGGGAGATTTCCAGCTGCGATACCGGGCGGGTTGGGCCGAGGACGCGAACGTTACTGAGTGAGCCCTTCGGACCGACCACGGTGACGCACTCCTGGGCCGCGAACTGCCCCGGCTGGCGCAGCGGCTTAAACGGCGTCAGGACGTAGCCCTTGCCAAACAGCGCTTCGACGTCCTGCTGCGCCAGATGGACGTGGCGGTTAGAGATACCGACCGGGATAGCCGGAGCAGCGTGGCTCAGGCGGGCGGCGATTTTTTCATGGAGCAGGGTGTCGATCATGCCTTCTTCCCTTTCCTCATCGCCGCGTTTTTATCTTCCGTCGGCGCAGGCGCGGCGGCGGGTTCAGTGGGTTCCCTTGTTTCCGCAGCGGCGGGCGCGACGGCTTCAGCCTCAAGCGGCGCGGCAGCTTCCGCGCGCGGCGGACGGCCTTTCAGGGTGCTGAGGGCGTCCACGACGCTGCGCTCCGGACGGGCGATCGTCAGGGATTTAACCTGCGGGTCGATGAGCGCGGCGACGGACACGCCGCGTTCGATAGCGGTGTGAATCGCGCTGATCTCCCCTTCAAAGCAGACGCTCACCAGCCCCGAACCGACTTTGCGGTAGCCAATGCAGGACACGCCTGCGCTTTTGCAGGCGGCATCCACGGCCTGAACGGCGGCAACTAACCCTCGCGTTTCAATTACGCCTAAACTTTTCATTGTCGGCTCCTGTTAATGGCGGACTAAGCGAATATCAAAATCAAACTGCGTGAAGAACGTTTCCAGCCGGTCTAACTCCTCGGCGGAATAAGTTGGGTCTCGGGTAATGGGGTAAGGCATATCGAGGCGCTCATATTTTTTGCGCCCGAGCTGGTGGTACGGCAGCATATCGATGCGGCGGATATTTCCGCGCTTCGCCAGCTTTTGTACGTAATCAATGGCTCCGGTAATGGCATCGAACGAGTCGTTATAGCCGCGAACCAGCGGCATGCGGATAATGACGTTAGCGCCGGAGTCCACCAGCCACTCCAGGTTGCGGCGAATGCCTTCGTTACCGATGCCAAATAACGCTTTATGGTGCTCGCTGTTAATTTGCTTAATATCGAATAAGAAGGTGTCGGTCACCGGCGCCAGCTTTTGATAATTGGCCAGCGGCGTGGTGCCCTGCGTTTCCACGGCGGTATTGAGCATCATCTTTTTGCATTCGCTAAAGAGCGCGACGGCAAAATCGGTCTGCAGGCTCATTTCCCCGCCGCCGATGGTGACGCCGCCGCCGGAGGAGATATAAAAGTCGTAGTCCTGCATGATGATCTCCATCAGTTCGCTGACGGTGACATCTTTGCCCATAATATCCAGCGCGTTCTGGGTGCAGATCTCTTCGCACTTGCGGCAGCCGATACAGTCTTTATTACGGTTGACGAAATGCTTCATTTCGCCGTTTTCTTCCGCCCGATAATGAATTCCCGCCGGGCAGACGTTGACGCAGTCGCCGCAGTTAATGCATTTATCCTGTGAGAACATCACCTGAAACTGGCTATTCAGCCCTTCCGGGTTAGCGCACCACGGGCAGCGAATATTGCAGCCTTTGAAAAAAACCAGCGTGCGGATCCCATCGCCGTCATAGATCGAATATTTCTGAATATTGAATATTCGCCCGGTTAATTCTTGTTTTGCGCTCACACATACCTCCAGAAAAACGATCGGGACATCCGTGTCCAAAAACGTCCGTGTCTTTATCAGAACTTCTCGATGACCGTACGGCTGATAATCTCGTCCTGAACTTCTTTACACAGCTCAACGAAGTAGGCGCTGTAGCCCGCGACGCGGACGATCAGGTCGCGGTATTTTTCCGGCTCCTGCTGGGCTTTTTTCAGCACTTCGTTATCGACATAGCTGAACTGCATCTGGCCGTTGCCGAGAATCGACGCGGTGCGCAGCAGGGTAATCAGGCCGTGACGACCTTCCGGGGTATCCAGCAGCCCTTTGAGGAACTTGAAGTTGTGCACCATGCCGATGTTCATGGTTTCGACGTTCATCTTGCTCACCGACTTGATGATCGCCGTCGGACCCTGCTTATCCGCGCCCTGAGTCGGGCTGATGCCGTCGGAGAGCGGCATCCACGCCAGGCGACCGTTCGGCGTGGCGTTGGTCAGCTCGCCGATCGGCGTGTTGTTGGAGATGGACAGGGTGCCGTGGCTCAGGGTGGAGTAGAGCATCTTGTACTTACGGCACTCGCGCTCGGTCCACTCGGTGATATCCAGCGCATACCGATCGACGTAGTTATCGTCGTTGCCGTATTTCGGCGCGTTGAGGCAGTCGCGGCGCAGGCCTTCAAAGCCTTCGAAGTTCGCCAGCAGCGCGTCGCGCACCTGCTCGAGGGTGTATTTCTTCTCTTCAAACACCAGCTTACGAATCGCCGCCATGGAGTCGACGTAGGTCGCCAGACCGGAGAAGATCAGCCCCGGGCCGTGGTTGATCATCGCGCCGCCGGCGGCAACGTCTTTGCCTTTTTCCATGCAGCCTTCCACCAGCAGCGACATCAGCGGCTTCGGCGCCACGTCGCGGTGCACGCGCTGGCTGATGACCGTCCCGATCGCCGACAGGCGTACGATATGGGCGATCTGTTTTTTCACCGCCGCGTCGAAATCCTCGAAGGTGTGCAGGTCGCGCAGGTCGCCGGTATCCAGCCCCTGATAGCTGTCAAACAGCACCATCCGGCCGCGGTTTAAAACGAACTCAATGGCGATGGGCCACTGGGTGTAGCCGGTGGAGGTCCACTGATAGATGCGGCCGGATTTCTGCGGCTCGACGCAGCCCATCAGACAGTAGTCGCGGGCGTCTTCGAAATCGAAGCCTTTACGCAGCATCATTTTGATATGGGAGTCGTCGAAGTGGCAGGCCGGGAAGCCCATCCCCGCTTTGACGACGTCGACGATTTTTTCCATATACTTCTGCGGCGACTGGTTGTGAATACGGCAGGCCAGCGACGGCTGGTAAACCTTCACGAAGCGCACGGCGTCCATGATCAGGTAGGTCAGGTCGTTACAGGCATCGCCGCCGGAGCGCTTCTGACCGCCGACGGTCAGGTTGATAAACGGCTGATAGCCGGCGAAATATTTCGCCCCCAGCTCGCTGGACATCCACATCAGCTCGGCGCATTTGATGATAAACGCCTGCAGCAGCTCCAGCGCGGTGTCGTGAGTCAGGCGGCCTTCGCGGATATCGGCTTCAAACATCGGGTAGCAGTACTGGTCTACGCGTCCCAGGGACAGTCCGGTCTGGTTCTCTTCAATTTCAAACAGCGACTCTACGGTCCAGATGCTCTGCAGCGCTTCCTGCAGGGTTTTCGGCGGATTCGCCGGCACGTTCTGGTTCACCTCGGCGATGGTCAGCAGCTCGGCGCGACGCTGGGCGTTCTGCTCAATCGCGGCCAGTTCGCGGGCGCGGGCGGCGATGCGGTGCGCGTAGTTAATCACCCCTTCGCAGGTTTCAATGGCCGCTTTGTAGTAGTAGATGCGGTCGATATCTTCCGGGTTTTCCATGCTCAGGCTGGCGAGATGCGCCTCGGCGTCGGCTTTAATGCCGTTCATCCCTTTGGTAAACAGCAGCACATCGTAGCCCGGGCAGGTGTCGCCGCCGCCGTTGATCTGGTGGTAGGAGAGGTCGCTGACGAAGGTCTCGCCGCTGAACGCCCATACGCCCGCTTCGCGGTACTGGGCTTCGCAGATTTCATCCAGCGAGCGGCCTTCCCAGAACGGCACGATCTCTTCGCGGATGGTTTTTTTATCTGCTTCGCTGATCTCAAACGGATCCTGCGGACGGGTGCTCATGGTATCGAGTTCGTCGCGCACCCAGCGCCAGGCGATATCCGGCGAGAAGGCGCCCGCGCGCGGCTTGCCGCACGGATGACCGACGATCAGCTCATCGTCCTGAATCAGAATCGGCGCGGTTTCGCAGGCGTGACGGAAGGCTTTGGCGCGCAGCAGAATCGTCGGCATGCCGGGGTTGGCTTTGACCACTTCGGTAAAGGCCAGCGCGCGGTAGATAGAGACGCTCGGGCGCACGGTCAGGTAGTGGTTACGCAGGCGCTGCATGCGCGGGGTCAGCCCTTCTGCTGCCGGCGTCTCGCCGGCGGCGGCAAACGGGGCGGCGGAAACGTGCTGGACGCCCTTGAACAAACGCACCGGCAGATGCAGGGCGCTCAGGTTGTGCTGCGCGCTGAGGAACATGTCGGAGAGTTCGTTAATGCGCGCGTTCTCAAGGCTTGCGCCGTGGAGCAGGGCGTCGAACATCGGATAACCGTCGATCGCGCAGGCGGCGCGCACTTCGCACAGCTCCGCCAGCTTGAACCACAGCGATTCGACGATTTCATACGCCTGCTGCGGGGAGAGCGCGCCGTTGTTGATATCGTGCTGGTAGTAAGGCAACAGGGCTTTGTCGGCGCCTTCCGGGTTGACGGCGTAGCTGCCGTTATCGAGCTGGAGCGCCAGCTGGAACAGATAAAAGGCCTGGCACGCCTCTTTGAAGCTGCGCGCCGGGTGAGCCGGAACGTGGTGCAGAATGGCGGCGCTGTCCAGCAGTTCCGCCCGGCGGTAAGCGTTGGTTTCCGCGGCGGCCAGCTGTTCCGCGCTGTTGGCCAGGTTTTGCGCCAGCGCCAGCAGGGCATCGCAGGCGTAGATGGCCGCGCGGCAGCCGTTGACTTCATCCATGCCGCTGCGGCTGACGGCGCTGCCCAGCGCGCGGGTTTTCTCTTCCAGCTGATGTTTTATCGCCAGCACGCCTTTTTCCATCACCAGCTTGTAATCCGGGGAGTCGAGATCGCTATTCAGGTTGAGGAACTGGAACGCGGACGGGCGACGGACGGCGCTCTCGTCGTGGAAAATCGCCCCGTGCGGTTTGCGGGTCTGGTTGCCGACGATCAGCTCGTCGGCGCTGATGCACAGCGGCAGCTGGCGCATCAGTTCATAGAAGCGGCGCGCCGGTTTGACGGCGGCGGGAACCCCGGCGATATCGCCATCAAGGGCGTTGAGCGTGGTGGCATGTTCGGTGCACAGGGTGCTTTTTTGTGAGAGTAAACGTTCTGCCAACACTTTGACGCGCGGCGTTAAGCTGTAGTGTGCCATAGGTAAGGTTCTCCAAATCTTGTTATCAGTGGCCCTGAACGGCGTTGCCGGTCCATGCCCGGCGATAGAGTTCGGTCAGTGCGTGAGCGTCCGGCGCGCGTGGGTTCGTCGGGGTACAGCTGTCGCGTAGCGCCTGGCCGACCATCTCCGCCAGCCGCTGTTCAAATTCGGCGGCAATGACGCCGGTATCACGAATGCCGCCCGGCATGCTCATTTCGTCTTTTAGCGCCTGAATGGCGACCAGCAGGCTGGCGACGCCCTGGCGGGTAGTGGCCGCGGGCAGATCCAGCAGATGGGCTAATCGGGCGTATTTGCGGGCGGCATCGGTATCGCACTGCCCGTGATAATCGGCGTTCCAGGCCACCACGTCCGCCATCAGCAGGGCGTTAGCGCGGCCGTGGGGGACGCGAAACACGCCGCCGAGCGCGTGGGCAAGGCTGTGGGTGATGCCCAGCGAGGCGTTGGTGAAAGCCATGCCCGCCATGCAGGAGGCGTTGTGCATCTTTTCCCGCGCCAGCAGGTCGCCACCGTTGCGCCAGCAGGTCGGCAGAAAACGAAATACCTGCTGCACCACTTTCTCCGCCAGCGCATCGGAAAAGTCGCTGGCGGCGAGGGAGACATAGGCTTCCAGCGCGTGACACAGCACGTCCATCCCGGTATCGGCGGTGATCGCCGGCGGCACCGAGGCCACCAGCGCCGGGTCAAGAATGGCGATATCCGGCAGCAGCGACGGGTCCACCAGCACCAGCTTCTCGGCGTGGGCTTTCACCACAGAAAAGGCGGTGACCTCAGAGCCGGTGCCGCTGGTGGTGGGGATCGCCACAAAGCAGGGCGGCTCGCGGTGAGCGTTCGGACGGGTTTGCGCCAGGGCGAAAATAACCGCTTTGGCTGCATCAATCACCGAACCGCCGCCCAGCGCGATAACCAGATCCGGATAGCTGTTATCCATCCGCTTCATACCGCGCACTACGGTGGCGATATCCGGGTCGGCCACCACGTCGTCCCAGACCTGGTAAGCGATGCCGCGCGCATTGAGGATCTGCGTGACGCGATCGGCGAGGCCAAACTTAACCATCGCCTGGTCAGTGACCAGCAGTACGTTGCGGGCGGGCAGCTCGTTCAGGATGGCAAGCGCATCCTGACCAAAGCGAATCCGGGGTTTCAGCAAAAATTCACTCATTGGGTTATTGACTCCTTAAGCGTCCCGAAACACGTTCTCGACAATGGCGACCACCGACATGGCCTTGTAGCGCTCTTTGTTGAGCGCCAGGTACTCTTCGGCCAGCACGATGTCGTGCATACCGGCGCCGACGCTATCAACGGCAACCCAGGTCTGGTCTTTCATCGGCTGCTGGTCATCATCTAATTTGACGATCAGCAGCAGGTTGCTGCCCCGTAGCTCATCGCACTTCTGCGTGGCGACGACATGTCCGACTACCTTTGCGAGAATCATTGTTTTTTATCGCCTTATATCAATGTGTTACTTACCAAGGCGTTCCAGCACCTGGCGGATGACGCGTTCCACGTTTTGCTCATTAATCTCGCTGTCCGCGCCGACGGCGGCGGCAGACGCAAAGCGATCGTCGGCGCTGGCCGGGTGGGCTGCGGTGGCAGCGGTCGCCGGGGCGTTAAAGCGCTCATCGTCGAAGATGCTGCGGTTCGGGCCGGCCGCCGGGCTGACGATGGTCGGCTGCGGTTCCGGGCGGCTGCCCGGCGCGCGCAGCTCATCGATGGAGCGCACGCCGTAGCCCACTTTGCGGATGTTGAGCAGGTTCATCGGCCCGACGTTGTCTGAGCTGGAGCCGCCGCCGACCGCGCCGCAGCCGAGGGTCAGGGCCGGGGTGATATTGGTGGTCGCGCCGATGCCGCCCAGCGCCGCCGGGGTGTTGATCAGAATGCGGTTAACCGGTTTTTCCAGGCAGAACTGGCGGATGACGTCCTGGTTGCGGGTGTGGATCACCAGCGTGTGGCCGAGGCCTTCGTTGGTCAGCAGCTCCACGACGCGGTGGCAGGCGGCTTTCCAGTCCTCTTCGACGTACAGGCCGAGTACCGGGCACAGTTTTTCCCGCGAGTAGGGGTTGGAATGCGATACCGTGGCCTGCTCGGCAATCAGCACCCGGGTGCTGGCCGGGACGCAGAAGCCGGCCATCTGGCTCAGATAGAGCGCGGTTTTACCGACCACTTTAGGGTTGATGGTGCCGTTGGGGCGCAGCAGCAGGGCCGCCATTTTTGCCGCTTCGCTTTCGTTCATGAAGTACGCGCCCTGGGCTTCCAGTTCGCGGTGGACTTCGTCGTAGATACAGCGTTCGACGATAATCGACTGCTCGGAGGCGCAGATCACGCCGTTATCGAAGGTTTTACTGGTGATGATATCTTTCACCGCGTGGGGGATATCGGCGCTGCGTTCGATAAACGCCGGGCCGTTACCCGGGCCGCCGCTAATGGTCGGCGTGCCGGACGCGTAGGCGGCGCGCACCATGCCTTCGCCGCCGGTCGCCAGGATCAGCGACACGTCTTTGCTGTGCATCAGCTCTGAGGTGGCTTCGAGGGTCAGCTGGCTAATGGCGTCGACGCTACCGGCAGGTGCCCCTGCCGCTTCCGCCGCGCGCTTCACGATTTCAATCGCTTTCCAGCTGCACTGGCGGGCGCCGGGATGCGGGGAGAAGATAATCGCGTTGCCGGCCTTCAGGGCAATCAGCGTTTTGTAGATGACGGTGGAGGTCGGGTTGGTCGATGGCACCAGCGCACAAATCACCCCCAGCGGCACGCCCACGTCCATCACTTTTTGTAGCGGATCGTCATGAATGATGCCGACGGTCTTCATATCTTTGATGGCGTCGTAGACGCGCAGCGAGGCGAAGCGGTTCTTCAGCACTTTGTCCTGCCAGTTGCCAAAACCGGTTTCTTCCGCGGCCATTTTCGCCAGCGCTTCGGCATGATGCGCCGCTTCCTGGGCCACGTTCTTCACGATGGCGTCGATTTGCTGCTGCGAAAAGGTGGCCAGAATCGCCTGCGCCTTTTTGGCATTGCGCACCAGCTCCCGGGCGTTCTGCCGGGACTGCAAATCGTTATCCAGTTCAATCATGAGTCTATCCTTCATCAGACTAAAAGAGTGGAGACGGGGCGCGCCCTGTCAGGTCATGCTTTGTGCTGCGCCGCGATTTTTTCGATGTCGTTATGCGGACGCGCGATGACGCGAGAGGTGACGACTTCGCCGATGCGTTTTGCCGCTTCCACGCCGGAATCCACCGCGGCATTCACCGCGCCGACGTCGCCTTTCACCATCGCGGTGACGAGGCCGGAGCCGACGTTTTCATAGCCAATCAGCTCCACGTTGGCGGCTTTACACATCGCATCCGCCGCTTCAATACAGGCCACCAGCCCTTTGGTTTCGATAAGCCCTAGCGCTTCTTTCATCAGGTTTTTCTCCGGTTAATCCATGATTTTGTAATGCGAGACGATTTTGTTGATGTCGTTATGCGGGCGGGCGATAACCAGCGAAGTCACCACTTCACCGATGCGCTGCGCGGATTCGACGCCGGAATCCACCGCCGCTTTCACCGCGCCGACATCGCCTTTCACCATCGCGGTGACGAGGCCGGAGCCGACGTTTTCATAGCCAATCAGTTCCACGTTGGCGGCTTTACACATCGCATCCGCCGCTTCGATACAGGCCACCAGCCCTTTGGTTTCAATCAGACCTAATGCATCACCCATTTGCGTTCTCCTGGCCATCAGGCCTTGTGTTTAATGACGATTTTGTTGATGTCGTTATGCGGACGAGCGATAACCAGCGAGGTCACTACTTCACCGATGCGCTGCGCGGATTCGACGCCGGAATCCACCGCCGCTTTCACTGCACCGACGTCGCCCTTCACCATCACGGTCACCAGCCCCGAGCCGATGTTTTCATAGCTAATCAGCTCGACGTTGGCGGCTTTACACATCGCATCCGCGGCTTCAATGCAGGCCACCAGACCTTTGGTTTCGATAAGCCCTAATGCATCACCCATGGTTTCTCCTCCAGAACAGTTTTGTGATTCGGAAAACCGACCGCGTAACGGCGTCAGGACGCGGATGCGGCGTTCGGAATTCACTATAGGGAATGGCGAGTGAAGTGAAATTTAAATCTGCTAGCGTGGTATTTTTAGTCTTTTGCTCTGTGATTTAGGTTGGTTAAGGCGCTGATTTATGCATTTATGCTGCGATGGCGGGGCGAATTCAGTGACGATTGTGGCGCTTTTTTCACCATTTAGCCGGAGGCGGATTGATGTTAATAAGTTGCTAATTTATTGCAGATCGGGGGTAATTTGACGATATATGAAGTGTGGAGAGGATCGCGTTTTCTTCGGCAGGCTAAATGCAAAACGTGCGGTTTTACTCACGGGAAAGCGAGGAAGGAAAAGCGGGTGTGAGCTTAGTCAAGCTTGCTGCCGGACTTCAGCGTGCAGACGTAGAGCGGGGAGTTGATAGAACTGAGAAGAATGGCTTTCTCATTGAGCTTCTGCGCGTTGAGAAACAGGCCATCGTGGCTGTCGGACATCTCGCGCATAAAATAGTCGAAGATTACGTCCGGCGACTCATCGATGGACGAGGCGCTGGATTCCCACTTGCTGATGCGATAGTGGCGCTCGGTGGTGGAGATGCGTTTGCTGGTGTAGCTAAATTTGACGTAGCGCTGGAGATAAAGCCAGCCGGCGGCGGAATCGGTGTAGCCCTCGACGACCATCGACCCTTTGCCGTTGGCGGCAAAGTTGAAATGGATATTGCCGTTAACGTTCTCCTTCTCCATGTTCTCAAAGCGCATAATCGCTTTGGTCGAGCAGCTCATCACCCCGCCGTTCTCGACCGGCAGCAGCTTCCAGGCGCAGAACCCGGCGGCGGCAATAAATACCAGGCTGGAGAGGGCGAAAAAGGGGCGCGGGGCGAGTCTCATTGCGGTTTCCATGAATAGTAAAAATAGTTATCGCAGTAGCTGAACGGGTTATCTTCATGCATCGCGCAGTGGGCGAGGAATACCCGGCCCAGGCCGTTGGTTTCCAGCCGGTCGCCATAGAAGAAGACGAAGCGTTCGCCGGGCTTGCATTCCAGCTTCAGGCGCTGGCGCACGGCATCAAAATTCTTGCCGTAGGCGGTTCCGGCAACGGAGCGCAGCATCTCATCGCTGGCCAGCAGCTCGCACTGGCTGTGGCGCATTTGCGTCAGGGTGATGGGGTGCGATGTGCTGCCGCCGAGAAAACTGCAGACCACCAGCAGCAGGGCGATGGTGAGCAGGCAGCCGCCGGCGAGATACCAGCAGGTACCGCGCGCGTGGCGGCTGGAAACGGTCTTTTGCTCTTCCGGGACCGCGGCCGGGTCTGGCTCGGCTTCTGCCGCGGGCGGCGGCTCCGGCTCCGGGCTGGCGTCGAGCCTCTCGATGGTGAGATCCGGATTGAGCTGCAGCAGTCCGCGCGACACGGTGACGATAATGTTGTCGATATCGTAGTGGCGAAAGGTTTTGCGCAGCATGCTCAGGTACTGATTGAGATTGCTGTTGGATGAGGTTAACCCGTTGTCATCCCAGACTTTTTTAAGCACCTCATCGCGGCTGACCACCTCGGTGTGGCGCAGGAAGAACCACAGCAGCGCGTTGGCGGTGATGGACAGCTGGCTGTCCGCCTCATCGCTTCCCGGTAACGTTAGCGTGCCGTCCATTGCATCATAAATAAGACGGCCATGGATGTTATAGCGCATCGTGGCCTCAATCTATCACGTCATACTTCACGTTGCTGGTGCGTTGGCTGCGTTCGCTCACCTTGGTCACATAGTTATCTATGCTCCCAGGGATTCGCTCCCTTGCCGCCTTCCTGCAACGCGAATTATTTAGTGTATATATGCTTCACGCAGGAAGCGTCATCTTCGTCAGATCGCTGACCAGCGACTGCCGGTGCCCGGGGCTCATGGTGCGCCCCTCGGTTAATTCCGATAGCCAGATGCCGTCCGCCGCATAGCGCACCAGCGTGCCGGTATGGCTATTGTCCAGTTCATCGCCTTTCGCCAGATGGTCCAGCATCCAGTCGCGCCAGCATTTTCGCAGCACCGGTTCATCCGGCATGGCCAGCGACAGCACCATCAGCTGGCGGCTCTCCTGGGTATCCGTGAGTTCCGGCGCCGACAGATAGCGCAGATAGGCGCGGGTAAAGCGGCCATAAGAGACGTTATCCGCGGCCATAAGCTCTGCAATCGCCTCTTCCATAATCGCCAGCAGGCGGGCAAAGAGGGCGAAAATCAGCGCCTGCTTGTTGGGGAAATGGTGCAGTAAACCGCCTTTGCTGACGCCCGCTTCGCGCGCGACGGCGTTCAGCGACAGCGAGGCGATACCGTCCCGGCCGGCGATGGTGGCGGCGGATTCCAGCAGTTGTTTATGCAGGCGGACGGGATCTTTTTTACGATGTTGGGCTTCCATATTCATGGCCCGAATCATACCGACCAGACGGTATGATTATTCTTGATCGCTATCAATATGCGAAGGGGCGCAGCTGGATGGGATGACGTTATTGCGTGGAGGCTCACAGTTCACCTTATGAATTGTGGTGATATTCGCTGCGCCGCGAATATCACCCACCGAGATTCACACAGGCTTCACGTGGATAGCGAGGCCGTTTTCGCCCGGCGCCAGATCCGGACGCAGGTTCAGAGAGGGGATCAGATAGTCGCCGTGATTCTGCCGACGGAAGGGAATGGGCGGCGTTTCGGAGAGGGTATCCAGCCGCCGGGCCAGCGCCTCGCGCAGCGTGGCGAAGCGCTGTTCATCGAGTTTGTCGGTGCGGTAGAACACCACCGGCGGCAGCACATCAAAGCCGGGATAGAACAGCATCCCGTGCTGAATGGGGAACAGGATGTCGTCGATAGACCCGTTAATTCCGCGCGGCGCGTAGTGCTCCGCCCATCCGCCGGTGGTAACGACCAGCATCGCCCGTTTCCCCGCGAACGTGCCTTCGCCGTAGCGATCGCCCCAGTGGGTTTCGCTGTGCTCGCCGACGCCGTAGGCAAAGCCGTAAGCGTAGACCCGATCAATCCAGCCCTTCATGATGGCGGGCAGCGAAAACCACCACAGCGGGAACTGAAAAATCACCGTATCGGCCCACAGCAGCTTCTCCTGTTCGCCCACGATATCCGCGCTTTGCGTGCCGTTAGCGAAGGCGTACTGCGAATCCCGCGTTGCCCGCCAGCTTTCACCGACCGGCGGCGCGCTGCTGTCATCGGCATCAAATCCCGCCTTCCAGCGCATGGCGTAGAGATCGGACACCTGCACGTCGTGGCCGGCGTTTTGCAGATGCTGCACGGTAAAATCTTTCAGCGCGCCGTTAAGCGAATGCGGTTCAGGATGGGCGTAAACCAGTAGTATTTTCATTGAAATCACCTCTGAGCAATGGAGAGCTGCAGAGTAGAGTCGGCGACGCTATAGTAGAAATGAATTGCTTCAATAACAGGTATAGCGATGATTAATCTCCAGGGGCTGGATCTCAATTTGCTGCGCACGCTGAACGTTCTGCTCAGCGAAAATAACGTCACCCGCGCGGCGCAGCGCCTCAACCTATCGCAGCCGTCGGTCAGCGTGCAGCTGGGGCGACTGCGGGAGATTTTCGCCGACCCGCTGCTGCTGCCGGGACCGCGCGGAATGCAGCCCACCGCCCGCGCCGATGAACTACGCGGGCCGCTGCGCGATGCGCTGCTGGCGCTGGAGCTGGCGGTAGCGCCGGTTCAGCCTTTCGACCCGGCCACGGCGGCGCAGACCTGGCGGGTGGCGGCGACGGACTATATGGCGTCGGCGATTTTGCTGCCGGTGCTCAGTACCCTGCGCATCGCCTCTCCGGCCAGCCGCCTGGCGCTGTTTGAGCTACAGCCCGCGCGGCTGGTACAGCAGGCGGATCGCGACGAAGTGGATCTATTTTTTCACACGCGAGACGGCGCGCCGCCCGGGCTGCATCAGCGTTTGTTGTTCCGCGAACGCTACGTGCTGGCGGGTAGAGCGGGGCACCCGGCGCTGCGGTCGGCGTTAAGCCTGGCGCAGTTCTGCCAGCTGGAGCAGGTGATTGTCTCCCCGGACGGCGGTGGATTCAGCGCCGCGACCGATAGCGCGCTGGCGAATCTCGGGCTGGCGCGGCGGGTTGTCCTTTCCGTGCCACATTTCCTGTTTATGCTGGAGACGCTGCGCAATAGCGAGCTGGTGGCGGTGCTGCCGGAGCGGCTGGTGCGTGGCGCTGGCGGCCTGACGGTGGTTGAACCGCCGCTGGCGGTCGCCGGGTTTGAGATGCTGATGCTGTGGCACGAGCGCTGGCACCGCGATCCGGCGCACCGGTGGCTGCGCCAGCAAATCGTAACGTCATTAGAGGAAAAGCCATGTTAAGCGGATTAAATCATCTGACCCTGGCGGTTAGCCAGCTGGCGCCGAGCGTGGCGTTTTATCAGCAGCTTCCGGGGATGACGCTGCGCGCGCGCTGGGATAACGGCGCATATTTTTCCTGCGGCGACCTCTGGCTGTGCCTGTCGCTGGACCCGCAGCGGCGCGTCATTTCGCCGGAGGAGAGCGACTACACCCACTACGCGTTCAGCATTGCGGAGGCGGATTTCGCGCTTTTTGCCGGGCGCCTGAATGCGGCTGGCGTCCCGGTATGGAAAACCAATAAAAGCGAAGGCGCGTCGCACTATTTTCTCGACCCGGAC
This sequence comes from Klebsiella sp. ME-303, assembly GCF_007910085.1. Taxonomy (NCBI): domain Bacteria; kingdom Pseudomonadati; phylum Pseudomonadota; class Gammaproteobacteria; order Enterobacterales; family Enterobacteriaceae; genus Klebsiella; species Klebsiella sp. ME-303. The sequence continues at coordinate 28,423 of NZ_VOJB01000048.1, forward strand.
GGCCACAAGCTGGAGCTGCACGTTGGCAATCTCGCCCAGCGCCTGGCGGCGTGCCGGGCGAAGCCCTATAAAGGTATGGTGTTTTTTGGCGAGGACGAACAGGCGGCCGGGAACCCGTAGCCCGGTCAGCGCAGCGCGAGCCGGGGAAAAGTGGAGGCTGTATTGCGCGTTGTTTCCCCGGAGGCGGCGCTTGACGCGCCTTGTCCGGGCTACCGGCCCGAGCGCTCGGGTAGCGCGGCTAAACGCAGCGTGAGCCGGGAACATCCTTTACAATTCCTGCTTTAAAAATGTGAAGTTTTTTCCAACATTGAGAGTATTATCGCTGGATAATTGTCTATACTTTTTTGTATATACAATCAGGATGAATATGATGCCAATGGAGTTTGAATGGGATGCAAACAAGGCAAGAAGTAATCTAAGAAAACATGGAATCCGGTTTGAAGAAGCGGTGCTCGTCTTTGACGATCCCCGGCATCTTTCCCGACAGGATCGTTATGAGAATGGTGAATATCGCTGGCAAACTCTCGGCCTCGTTCATGGGGTCATTGTTATCATGGTTGCGCATTCGGTCCGTTTTGAAAGTGGAACAGAGGTCATTCGTATTATCAGCGCCCGGAAGGCGGACAGCAAAGAGAGAAATCGTTATGAACATGGTTAAACATAAACGTGACAATCCGGATACGCTTACGGCTAAGCGAGACGATGAGCTTAAAGCGCTGGCCAACAAAACGGATGATGAAATCGATTATAGCGATATTCCCGCCACAGACGACGCACAGTGGTCAGATGCCGTACGCGGTAAATTTTACCGACCGCTAAAAACTCAGGCTTCTGTCCGTATTGATGCCGATATTATGGAGTGGCTTAAACGTCCCGGGAAAGGTTATCAAACGCGACTGAATGCGATCTTAAGAGAAGCGATGATTCGCGATCTTAACAAGAAATAGCCTGCCTCATGATTACCCCGGAGGCGGCGCTTGACGCGCCTTCTCCGGGCTACCGGCCCGCAGACGGCTGGGGAACCCGTAGCCCGGCTAAGCGCAGCGCGAGCCGGGGAGATAAATCGCGTTAGCCTTCCAGCTTCAGTTCCACATTGCGCTTGAGCACCAGGCGCATCAGCAGGTAATAGACCACGCCAACCGCCAGCCAGCTCAGCCCCAGCACCTTCGCCTGCGCGTCCATTTCATAAATAACAAAGCCGATAATGCACAGCCCCACCACCGGGAACAGCAGGTGTACCACCAGATTGCGCGATTTCTGGCGAATGATGTAATGGTTTATCACGGCAATGTGCAGCACCAGGAAGCCCATCAGCGCGCCGAAGTTCACCAGACGGCTGAGGTTATCGATATCGCCGTAGAACCACAGGCCGGAAGCCAGCGAAATCAGCGCCACAAACAGAGTGCTGACGTAAGGCGTTTTCAGCCGTGGGTGCACTTTCGCCAGCAGCTGCGGCAGCTGCTTATCGCGCGCCATCGCAAACAGAATACGCGACACGGCGGCCTGCGCCACCAGGGCGTTGGCTATCCCCCAGGAGATCACCGTCGACCACATGGTGACATACTTCAGCCAGCCGCCGCCCGCCAGATTCGCGGTATCGTAGAAGGCGGTATCGAGGCTGTTGAACGTCATCCCCTGCGCCAGATCGGCGGCAATCCACGTCTGCAGGATAAACAGCGAACCGACCAGCATCAGCGCGCCCAGCGACGCCTTACCCACGGTATCTACGCCGCCTTTCGTTTCCTCCGACAGCGTGGAGATCCCGTCGAAGCCGAGGAACGAGAGCACGGCGATGGAGACCGCGCCCATCACCAGCGGCAGGCTGAACTTATCGGCGTTGTAGAGCGGGTCGAGGGTCAGATGGCCCGCCCCGGCGCCGGAGTAGAGCGCAATCAGCCCGAGGACGACGAACACCGACAGCACCACGATCTCCGCGATCAGAATCGTGTTATTGGCGCGTGCGGTAAAGGTAATGCCGCGCAGGTTAATCAGGCTGTTAATCGCGATAAAGCCGACAATCCACAGCCAGCCCGGCACGCCCGGCAGCATGGGCGCCAGCGCCGCCGCGCTGACGATATAGAGCAGCGACGGCACCAGAATATAGTCCAGCAGGATCAGCCAGCCGGCAAAAAAGCCGACAATGGGATGAATCCCGCGCTGGGCATAGGCGTATACCGAGCCGGAAACCGGGAACGCGCGCGACATCGACCAGTAGCTCATGGCGGTAAAGAACATCGCCACCATACCGATAAGATAGGCCAGCGCCACCATGCCCTGCGCGCCGTCCCAGACGTAGCCAAAGACGCCAAACGGCGCGATGGGCACCATAAATATCATGCCGTAGACCAGCAGGTCGCGGAAGGTCAGCGCCCGGTGCAGCTCCTGCTTATAGCCAAACTGTTCGACGCTCATGCCTGCTCCCCTTCGATGCTCAGGGAGAGCTGTTCAGCCACTGATTTCGGTAAGGCATAACGACAGGTTTTCAGCGGGTCGACTACCTGACAGATTTGCAGGTCGCCGGCGATGCTCAGAATACTGATCGCTTCAGCCAGCGTCAGGGAGGTATTGTCGGTGATAAAGTGCGCCATATTGCGGGTGGCCAGGGCGGCGGCATCATCGAGGGTCAGCGCCGAGGCGAGGGTAAACAGGGTCTCGCTGTTTTCGAGCATCGGCAGCGGCAGCTTACGGTTTTTAACCACTGTCAGTTCGACCAGCACTTCGCCAGGGATTTCCAGACCGCAGACCGAGACTTCGCCATCGCCCATCGCGGCGTGTAAATCCCCCAGCCCGAACAGCGCCCCGGGAACGTTGACCGGCAGCCACAGGGTGCTGCCGGCGGTAATCATTTTGCAGTCCATATTGCCGCCGTGGCTATCCGGCGTGCCGCAGGAGATGGCTTCCCCGGCAGGCGCGACGCCGATCACGCCGACCATCGGATTGAGCGGCACGCGCACGTTGCCAGGCAGCACGGCATGGTCATTCTCAATGGGCACGATAGTGACCTTCGGGGCATCAAGCTCGTCGCCAATCACTCCGAGCTGCGGCGCGGTGACCATCACCGCCTGCTGACTGCTCAGGGTTATACGCTTGATGGTCACCTTGAGCGCATCGCCCGGCTCGGCGCCCTCGACGTAGACCGGCCCGGTCGCCGGGTTAATACGCTGCCAGTCCAGCTCGTTGAACACGGCATCGGCGGAGGTGATTTGGTCGGAGAAGCAGTCGCAGGTTTCGAACAGCACTTCACTGCCGCTGCTGACGGTAGCGACAGGAGCGTTATCCCGCGACATGGCGTAAACCACCCGATCTTTGGTTATTTTCATGACATTCATCCCGGTTATATTGTTGCGTTTTTTATATTTAGAGTTTCCCGTATAGGGAATGAGTGAATTTATCGGGATTATCACAGGAAGGCAATCAGGTCAGTTTTTTCAAAAATAAATGGTATATATTTGCTGGTGAATCATGCGGTTAGCTATATTGGTGGGGTTTTCTTATATGCTGGTTATTTAGCAAAAAAACTTTTTGTTATTTTGGCTTTAGTGGTCATTCGCTAATTGTTTACTGTTATGGGGTTATTATCCAGCATATTACGCTGCAGCGTGCGGCAGTATGATTTTAAAATATGCGGTGATATAAGCGCATTATGGGGTTTTAGGTGCCGTGAGAAGAGAAATCCCGGAGGCGGCGCTTGACGCGCCTTGTCCGGGCTACCGGCCCGCAGACGGCCGGAACCCCGTAGCCCCGGTCAGCGCAGCGCCGCCGGGGAATATAGCTTAGGCCAGCTTACGTTTCTGCCCGGCGATCGCGCCGATTAACGCCTGCACCTGCTTCTGCTTGCGCGCCGACAGCTTATGCAGCTGGCGCAGAGACTCCACCAGTTCCGGCTCCGGCTGCTTCGCGGTAATCACGATACAGCCTTCCATTACTTTGATATCGATTTTGGCGCCGGTGGCAAAACCGGCGGCTGCCAGCCACTGGCCTTTCATGATAATCGCCGGGATACGCTGATGATCTTCAAAGCGGCTCGCGTAACTGACGGTGCCTTTACGGTTATTTTCCGGGGAGACTTCTGGATCGGTGAATTCTGCAATAGAATGCGGGGTAGTCATGGTCTCTATTCCTTTTCAATAGGGGTTGTGATTAGCGAGGCGCTCGTGTTGCAGCACGGGCGTCTTGCGATAAATACCTGTACATATCATCAGGGAATAGACGGAAAGTCCAGCTGAAAATGAATGAAAATAACGGCGGGGATAAAGGGATGGATTATTTCTGGTGATGGGAATAAAGC
>NZ_VOJB01000049.1:0-36341 GCF_007910085.1 Klebsiella sp. ME-303
AAATCGCCCTTACTAATGCCGTAGAAAGCTTGTCGAATGTCTCAGGGCGTGAAGCGGACATTATCGCTGGATAATATCCAGAAACCGGCTTCAAACGTTCACCATGCTACACTTTCGCCCTGAATCAGATAAACAAACGGGTATTCACATTGGATAACGGATCTCAAATACGATGAAAGTGATATGGGTGAGGCACGCAGAAACCGAGTGGAATCATAGAGGGATTATTCAGGGGCATCGCGACAGCTTCGTAACCCACCGCGGTATGCAAGAAACAGCGGCGTTACTGACAGCGCTGACGAAAGAGGCATATCCAATAGAATGTGTTTACAGCTCCCCGCTTGGGCGCGCCTTGCACATGGGGCTGAAGCTGTCTGAAGGTCTTGGCTGCCCGTTAAAAGTTGAAGAATCTCTTAAGGAACAGTCGTTTGGTTGCTTTGAAGGGATATCTTTCGAGCACTTCAGGCGAAACAATCCGCGTGATGCCGATGCGTTGCTCTTCCTTGATGCAGCCTATTGTCCCCCGGAGGGAGAGTCGTTAGCCCAGGCGACTCGACGCGTGATAAATTTCTTACAACACCTGCAAAATACCAGTGCACATCAGATCGTCTGTGTTGTTTCTCACGGGCATGTCAGTCAGGGCGTGCTGGCGATACTTAAAGAGGGGGCTCTCGATAACTTCTCTCGCTATGCTCACCCCAATGCGAGTTACTCTGTTTTCGATTTTACGGACGGCAAATGCGCCGCACTCAGATGGGGGATGGCTACCCACCTCATTCAACTTCAACGGTAAACGCCCATTAAGACCCCGGGGGTCCTGTGTGCCCGAGCGGGTATTAAATGCTGATACCTTTTTCATCAGTGCCTCACGCCATGGCGTGAAGCGTCGGCTGGCCCCGCTCTCACTTACGCTTTTTTACCTGGTGGGAAAAGCGCAGATTGCTTCAAAAAAATTACCGTATTTGGTATATTGTTGTTTATTGCTTACTCACCTCTGCGGTGCCAAAAAGAACAAGATTCACCGCTACCCAGGATAAGAAAATGTTAGATTACCGCTTCCCGACAGCTTTGCAGATGGTTCTCAGCGTAGCAATGGCGGAGCAGTTGGGTGAACGTTCGACGAGCGCGATTCTGGCCTACGGCCTGGAAGCGAACCCGAGCTTTATCCGCAAACTCATGGTTCCTCTCACGCGTGACGGCATAATTGTCTCAACGCTTGGCCGCAACGGCTCTATTCATCTCGGCCGCCCGGCGGAAGAGATCACCCTGCGCGATATCTACGTCTCCGTTATCGAAGATAAAAAACTGTGGGCGTCGCGCCCTGACGTCCCCGCCCGCTGCGTGGTCAGCGCGAACGCGTGCTGGTACTTCAAATCTATCGCCGATGAAGCGGAGCAGGCTTCGCTACAGGTACTGGCACGCCACACCGTGGCAAGCGCGCTGGAAGAGGTGAAAAAAGCCGATACCAGCGGGTGCGATCCGGTGCCTGAACTTATCGCCAAATATAAAGAAGCCCATTAATTTTCCTTGAGCGCAAAAAAAACCGCCTTCACAGTGAAGGCGGTTTTTTGTTATCTGCCGCACCCTACGCCGGCGAAACGTCCTCAGCAGGTTTACCGCGCGTCACGAATTTACGCAGCGTCACGTAAAACACCGGGGTCAGGAACAGACCAAACAGCGTCACCCCCAGCATCCCGGAGAACACCGTGATCCCGGTAACGCCGCGCACTTCCGCGCCCGCGCCGTGGCCGAGGATCAGCGGGATGGTCCCGGCAATAAAGGCGATAGAGGTCATCACAATTGGACGTAAACGCAAGCGACACGCCTCCAGCGCCGCTTCCATGATCCCTTTCCCCTGAATTTCCAGCTCGCGGGCAAACTCCACGATCAGAATCGCGTTTTTACAGGCCAGCCCCATCAGCACCACCAGCCCCACCTGTACGAACACGTTGTTATCGCCGCCGGTCAGCCAGACGCCAAACAGCGCGGAGAGCATCGTCATCGGCACGATAAGAATCACCGCCAGCGGCAGCGTCCAGCTTTCATACAGCGCCGCCAGCACCAGGAACGCCAGCAGCACCGCCACCGGGAAGACGATCAGCGCCGTATTGCCCTGCGTGGCCTGCTGGAAGCTCAGATCCGTCCATTCGATATTCATCCCGTTCGGCAATATCTGGCCGGACATTTTCTCCAGCTGCGTCATCGCCTGCGAGGAAGAGAGTACGCGCGGATCGGCATCGCCAATCAAATCCGCCGCCGGATAGCCATTGTAGCGAATCACCGGGTCCGGCCCGTAGGTGGTGCTGATATTCACCATACTGCCGATTGGCACCATTTCGCCCTGATTATTCCGCGTGCGCAAATTGGCAATATCCTCCACGCTTTCGCGGAACGGGCCGTCGGCCTGCGCCATCACGCGCCAGGTCCGGCCGAACTGGTTAAAATCATTGACGTAAGACGATCCCAGATAGGTTTGCAGCGTACCAAACAGATCGGTGAGCGACACGCCCTGCGCTTTCGCCTTATCACGATCGACCTGGACATCCAGCTGCGGCACGTTAGCCTGGTAGGTGGAGATCGGGAAGTGCATCCCCGGCGTCTGCATAATGGTACCGGACATCGCGTTTACCGCGCTTTGCAGCGCACCATAGCCAAGACCTGCCCGGTCCTGAATATAGAGCGAATAGCCGGAACCCTGGCCGAGCCCTAAAATCGGCGGAGGCAAAATAGAGAAGCCAAAGCCCTGCTGGATTTGCGCGATTTTCGCGTTGATCTCAGCGTTAATTTCCGCCGCCGAATGTTTACGCTGGTCGAACGGCTTCAGGCCAAAGAAGACCGTTCCGGTATTCGGCGTATTGGTGAACTGCAGCGCGTTAAGCCCCGGAAACGCGACCGCGTAATCCACACCTTCGGTATTCATCCCGATTTCGCTCATTTTACGGATCACCGCATCGGTGCGCGCCAGCGAAGAACCTTCCGGCATTTTCACGCCGCCGATTAAATACAGTTTATCCTGCGTCGGTATAAATCCGCCGGGTACCGCTTTAAACATGACGCCCGCCGCGCAGAGCAGCAGCACATAGACCACAAACACCGCCCCGCGTCGTCCGAGCGTTTTTCCCACCAGCCCCTGATAGCCGTTCGAGCTGCGGTGGAAAAAGCGGTTAAACGGACGAAAAATCCAGCCGAAAAGACGGTCGATAAGCCGGGTCGGGAAGTCTTTCGGCGCGCCGTGCGGTTTTAGCAGCAGCGCGGCCAGCGCCGGAGAGAGCGTCAGCGAGTTGATGGCGGAGATCACCGTGGAGATGGCGATCGTCACCGCAAACTGCTTGTAGAACTGGCCGGTCACGCCCGAGAGAAACGCCATCGGCACAAACACCGCGCACAGCACCAGCGCAATGGCGATAATCGGGCCGGACACTTCACGCATCGCCTGATGCGCCGCGGCGAGCGGAGCCAGCCCTTCCTCAATATTTCGCTCGACGTTTTCCACCACTACGATGGCATCATCCACCACGATGCCGATGGCCAGCACCAGCCCGAACAAGCTCAGGGTATTCAGCGAGAAGCCCAGCAGGTAGAGAATGCTGAAGGTACCCACAACCGAAACCGGCACCGCGATCAGCGGAATAATCGACGCGCGCCAGGTTTGCAGGAACAGGATCACCACCAGCACAACCAGCACCACCGCTTCCAGCAGCGTTTGCACTACCGCGCGAATGGAATCGCGAACAAATACCGTCGGATCGTAAGGCGCCGCCCATTTCATATCCTGCGGGAAACGCTTCGACAGCTCGTCCATTTTGGCGCGCACCGCGTTAGACAAATCGATGGCGTTCGCCCCCGGCGACTGGAAGATACCAATTCCGACCGCGTCTTTATTGTTCAGCTGGGAACGCAGCGCATAGCTGCCGGAGCCCATTTCGATACGCGCCACGTCGCGCAGGCGGACGACCGTACCGTCCTGCGTTGTTTTCAGGACAATATTGCCAAACTCTTCTTCGGTATGCAGGCGCCCCTGGGCGTTAATGGAGATCAGGAAGTCGCTCTCTTTCGGCAGCGGCTCGGCGCCAAGCTGCCCGGCGGAAACCTGGACGTTCTGCTCCTGCATCGCCGTGACCACATCCGACGCGGTCAGCCCGCGCGCCGCCACCTTGTTGGGATCGAGCCAGACGCGCATCGCGTATTCGCCCGAGCCGAAGATCTGAATTTGGCCGACGCCGGGCAGGCGCGCCAGTTCATCCTTCACCTTCAGCGTGGCGTAGTTACGCATATACAGGGAATCGTATTTACCGCCGGGCGAAAACAGATGCACCACCAGCGTCAGCGTCGGCGACTGCTTCTGGGTGGTGATCCCTAAACGCCGCACATCTTCCGGCAGACGCGCTTCGGCCTGCGATACCCGGTTTTGCACCTGAACCTGCGCCTGATCGGGATCGGTACCCGGACGGAAGGTTACGGTGGTCACCAGTACGCCGTCAGAACCGGCGACGGATTTCATGTACATCATATTTTCAACGCCGTTGATCGCCTCTTCCAGCGGCGTCGCCACGGTCTCGGCAATCACTTTCGGGTTGGCGCCCGGATACTCCGCGCGCACCTGCACGCTGGGCGGTACGACGTCAGGATATTCGCTCACCGGCAGCAGCGGGATGGCGATTAATCCGGTGATAAAAATCAGAATCGACAGAACGGCGGCAAAAATCGGCCTGTCGATGAAAAAACGGGAAAAGTCCATGGGTTGGATTCTCAGGTCAAGGGATCAGTGGAGGGCGGTGCTGGCGGTCATGGCCACGGTTTTCGCGTTAACCGGCATGCCCGGCATAAACACTTTCTGTAGACCATCGACAATGACTCTGTCGCCCGGCTTCAGCCCCTGCTGCACGATGCGCAAACCGTCGGCCAGACGGCCCGGCGTAATATCACGGCGCTGCGCTTTACCCTCTTTATCAACGACATAAACATATTTGCGATCCTGATCGGTCAACACCGCTTTATCATCGATAAGCGTGGCGTTGAATTCCGCGCTGCCAGGCAGGCGGACGCGGGCAAAGAGACCCGGCGTGAACTGACGCTGCGCGTTATCCAGCAGCGCGCGCATCCGGATGGTGCCGGTGCTCGGCGTTAACTGATTATCCAGAAAATCCACTTTGCCCTGATGGGGGTAGCCCTCTTCGCCAACCAGGCCAATCTCCACCGGCAGCGCCAGGTGATTGCTGGACGCGCCCTGCCCGCTGCGGGCGAGATTTTGATAATGGAGGTAGGTCGACTCGTCCACGTCAAAGTAGACGTAAACCGTCTTCTGCGACACCAGCGTGGTGAGCACGCTGGCGCTGTCGCCGGCGGTGACGAGGTTACCGCTGGTGATCAATGCCCGGCTGGCGCGGCCATCGATAGGCGCGGTCACTTTGGTGAAGTCCAGGTTAAGCTGCGCGGCGTCGACTGCCGCCTGCGCGGCGCGAATGTCGGCCTGCGCCTGAGTGGCCGCGGCGCGGCGCTGCTCCCACTCTTCGCGGGAGACCAGGTTGGTATTGACTAATTTATCGGTACGGTTAGCCTCGCTTCGCGCCAGGCTGGCCTGCGTTTTGGCTCGCGCCAGCGTCGCCTGCGCCTGTTCCAGCGCGGCGCGATAGGTTCTGTCATCGATAGTGAACAGCACCTCCCCCTTTTTCACCTCCTGGCCGTCGGTGTAATTCACTTTGTCAATGTAGCCGGAGACGCGGGGTCGCAGCTGGACGCTTTCCACCGCTTCAATCCGACCGTTAAAGCTGTCCCACTGACTAATGGATTTGACGACCACATCAGCGGCGCTGACGGCGGGCGCCTGCGGCGCGGCGTTTTGCGCGACGCCCTCATCGCATCCAACGAGGAGCGCCGAGAGCAGCATCACGCCCGGCACAGTCAGATGAAAGTTACCCCAGTATTTTTGCAGGCTCATTATTTTTATTCCGGTATTGGTAGCCGCCGGGCAAGACGCAGCGGAAGACACCGCGCCACTTCCTTTGTCCGGGCTGGCTTAAGGCCATTTGTGTCGTTCATCGCCACAAAACTGTAACAGTTGCGAATACACTATCGCGGCGATTGTAGGAAGGCGCTAAATTTAGTGCAAGAATAATTGTTGCACTTTATGTGCTATTCCTGGCGCCTAAAAATGGCGCGTTTCCGACATGGATTTAAATGCAACAATAAAACTTGCAATTAGTGCAAAAACGGGCCACCTTTAAATGCAACAGATAAAGATGCTTTTTTAGACGCTGCGTAGAGGTACATCAGATGAACACTGGCGCATTCATTCACGATTTACTCGACTGGATCGACAACAATCTTGATAGCCGTCTGGACATTGGCACCGTCGCCAGGCGAGCCGGCTATTCGAAATGGCATCTGCAGCGGCTATTTAAGGAGCATACCGGTTATCCTCTCGCCGAGTATATTCGCGCGCAAAAGCTACAAAAATCGGTCGAGCGCTTAGCCCACAGCGACGAACCGATTTTGAACGTGGCGATCGCCCTGGGCTTTGACTCCCAGCAGTCCTTCAACCGCAGCTTCAAGCGTCAGTTCGGCCAGGCCCCCGGCGCATGGCGCCGCAGCATCGGCAACCCGGATACGACTGGATTAAGCCAGCCGACCCCGCCCTTCTCTGACTAAATTTTGCGCTCGCCGCGACGCTGTGGCCGCGGCGGATATTAAGCGCCTCACTCCGCATCCAGCCTGCGCGCCGCTCAGGGATCTGCCGTTCTTCGACCGGCAAAGTAGTGCGCGGGCGTGCTCCCCATCGTTTTTCTGAACATGGTGATAAACGCGTTGACCGACTCATACCCCAGATTAGCCGCCACGTTTTGCACCGATACCCCGCTTGCCAGCTCCCGCAGGGCAATAATCAAATGCAGCTGCTGACGCCATCGCCCGAAGGTCAGGCCGGTTTCGCGCAGCATCAGGCGCGCTAATGAGCGCTCGCTGAGCGCCAGCCGTTTCGCCCAAACTTTAAAGGTGCTGCGATCCTCCGGGTGGCTGACCAGCGCATCCGCCATGGCGCGGATCTTAGGATGCGCCGAAACCGGCAGGCTCAGTTTCTGCTGCGGCATGGTGGCCAGCTCATCGAGCGTCACTCTGGTCAGCCTGCCGACATGGCTCTCCGCGGCGTAATCGACGTCCGCATTCGTTAAGCGGTCAACTAACGCTTTAATCAGCGGCGAAATCGCCAGCGTGCAGCATTTATCCGGCAGCGCGGCGGCGCCGGGTTCAATAAACAAATAGTTGAGATGCGCATTCCAGGTCGCTTTGGCGCTGTGCGGGATCCCGCCGGGGATCCACACCGCGCAGTCTGGCGGCACTATCCAGATATCGTTTTCCGCACGACAAATCACCGCCCCATAGAGGGCAACGATCAGTTGTCCCTTGCGGTGGGTATGAACCGGCACTTCTGCCGCGTAATCAACGAAATCAATATGCCGCGCGACGGCAGGGCTCGGCGTGCTATCGGGATCAAACAGGGTATGGGCAAGTCTGGATGGCATCTCATTGGCAACATTTAGGTATTTTTTGACAGAATAGAGTATTTAAGGAGACGCGCAAAGCGGGAATAATTCCCGGCATGAGCACATTAACTTCCCATCACAGCCGTTTTTTACACGCGATAAGCCGTTGGTCAGGCCGCATAGCCTCTCCCTCGCTGCTGAGCGACGCCCATGCCCTGCTCTATTCCGTCAGGAGTTTTGCCGCCGCGATGCTCGCCTATTACGTTGCCCTGGCGATTGGCCTTGAACGGCCCTCATGGGCCATCATCACCGTCTACATCGTGTCGCAAACCTCGGTGGGCGCGTCCCTGAGCAGAAGCCTTTATCGCCTGGCCGGTACCGTGGCCGGCGCGGGGGCCACGGTATTGATTGTGCCGACGTTTGTGAATACGCCAATTCTCTGTAGCGTGATTCTGGCAGGCTGGATCACCTTCTGCCTCTATTTATCCCTGCTTGAACGCACGCCCCGCGCCTATGCCTTTGTGCTGGCCGGTTATACCGCAAGCCTGATTGGTTTTCCCGCCGTCGCCGATCCCGGCACGGTGTTTAACATCGCCCTCATCCGGGTACAGGAAATCGCTATCGGTATCGTCTGCGCCGCGCTGATTCACCGCTACATTTTACCTGCCCGGATATCAGGGCTGTTCAACAGCAAATTAGCCCAGACGCTGCACGCCGCGCGCCAGCGGATTGCCGACACCCTGGCAGGCAAGGCCGACGCGCAGTCAGAGCCGCTGCATCTGGCGCTGGCGCTACAGTTTCTGCAGGGCATCAGCCACCATATCCCGTATGATTTTGCCCTTTCGGTTCCGGCCCGCCAGGCCAGGAAAGCGCTCCATGACAGGCTGGCGCGGTTGGTGATTGTCAACGGCGAAGTACGCGATCGTTTGCAGACCATCGCCGGGATGCCCGCCGCGATGCAGACTCTACTGAATGACGTGCAGGCCTGGCTGACCTGCGACGATACCGGCCAACGCAAAAACGCCGCAGAAGCGCTGCAACAGCGCAGCGCGCAGTTAGCGCAGCGGCTCGCGGCGCAGGCGCTGACCTTTGAAGATGCGCTGCGGGTAAATTTCTTACGCTACATCGCTGAGTTGATTACCCTCCTGCAGCAGTGTGAGCGGCTTTCGGAGGCCATTCATCACGCCAGACCTGCGCCAGCGCAGGTGGAAGATCGTGCGGCGACAGGATACGTTTTCCATCGCGATCCCCTGAGCGCCGCCCGCACGGCGCTGGGCGCTTTTGTCATCATTCTGAGCGGCTGTCTGCTATGGATTTACTCTGCCTGGCCCGATGGCGGCACGGCGGTGTCGATTCTCGGGGTTTGCTGCACGCTGTTTGGCAGTTTCGACACGCCGGCCCCGCATATTGTGAAATATATTATCGGCTCTGTCTGGGGCGTAGTGATAAGCCTTATCTATAGCTTCGCCCTGCTTCCTCCGCTCAGCGATTTCCCCGTGCTGGTGGCGGTGCTTGCCCCGGTCTATCTGCTTGCCGGCTCGCTGCAGGCGCGGCCCCCCACGACCTTTATGGCCATGGGGATCACCCTGACGCTGCCGGTACTGTGCGAGCTGGGCGCGCGCTACAGCGGCGACTTCGCCGACGCGGCCAACACCGCGATCGCCCTGTTTTTCGCGACCGGCTTTGCGGTTATCGGCATGAGTCTGCTGCAAACCGTACAGGCGGACGCGGCGATAAAGCGTCTGCTGAAACTGTGCCAACGCGATATTCGCCGCAGCGTGAGCGGCGTATTTAAAGGCGATGAAACGCACTGGACCAATCTGATGATCGACCGGGCCGCCCTGCTGCTGCCACGCTTGCCGCGCAGCGGGCAGTCCTCCGCCCGGGCGCTCGATCGCCTGGTGCACTTTCTGCGCATAGGCCTCTGCGTTATGCGCCTGCGCCGTTGCGAAACGCCCGCCGGCAGCGATATCCACGAGGTGCTTTCTCGTCTTACCCACACAACGGAGACCGAAGCCTTACGCGAGCGCATTGCCGCCATGGCGAACCGCTGCTTGCCCGCGAGGGAGGAAAAATCATGCCAGTTTGTCGACCGACTGGTCGATCTGCACTGCGCGTTACGGACGCAGAACGAGGAACCCACCCATGATAAATGACATCAATATCGGGGGCGTTTTTATCCCCGGACTGCTGCTGACCGCGCTCATTGCCCTGGTCTGTACGCTGTTACTCGTACCGCTTTTCTCCTGCAGCAGGCTTTACCGCCGCTTGCCCTTACGCCCGCTGCTTGATGTTTCAACCTATATCGTGACCTTTTTCCTGCTTTTGCAGGGCCTGACCACACTGGGGTTATTCGCATGAAATCTTTTTTCTCTTTGCTGGGCCGTTACGCGCTGACGTTAATCGCAGTAGCGGTAGCGGCCTGCGTGGCGTTTATTTTCTGGAAACAGTATGCGCAGACGCCCTGGACGCGCGATGGCCGGGTTCGGGCAGATGTGGTGCAGATTGCGCCGGATGTTTCCGGGCCGGTGAGCAGCGTGGCGGTGCGGGATAATCAGTGGGTTAACCGCGGCGATGTGCTTTATGCCATCGACCCGCGCTGGCTGAAGCTGGCGGTGCTCAGCGCGCAGGCCGACGTCGAAGCAAAACGTCATGAAATGCTGATGCGCCAGGATGCCGCCCGGCGACGCGCGCTCATCAAAGGGGTCATTTCCGGCGAGGATATCCAGCAAACAGGCAGCGCAGCGCGCGTCGCGGCGGCCAATTATCAGGGGGCGCTGGCTGCGCTGGAACTGGCGCAGCTGAACTTATCCCATGCAACGGTGCGCGCCCCCGTTACCGGCTACGTGACGCATCTTCGGCTCCGCCCCGGCGACTACGCCGCGGCGGGAGAAACAAAGGTCGCCGTGGTCGATGCGCACAGTTTCTGGGTGGTGGGCTATTTTGAAGAGACTAAGCTGCGTCATATTCGCGTCGGGAGCGCCGCACACATTTCTCTGATGGGGTTTGACCCGCTCATCACCGGGCACGTGGAGAGTATCGGCCGGGGGATCGATGATAGCAATGACGAGACCGGCGGGCTGGGGCTGCCGGATGTCAATCCCACCTTCAGCTGGGTGCGACTTGCGCAGCGAGTCCCCGTTCGTATTCAGTTAGATAAGATACCGGAAGGGATTGAACTGGTGGCGGGACTATCCGCCAGCGTTTCCATCCTGCCTGAAAGCCCTGACGGCGGGCGTAGCGGAGGATCGGGCTACGTGGCTCAGGCTATCCACCCATAGTGGACCCGAGACTCAATGAGGAAACGACGCTTCCTGCAAAAATATCTGGCCCGAATATACCGAACTCGATATTCTGTAATGCTTTGTATTTTTTGTGAACAGGAAAAAGTATGCTTAGTACGTTACCCGATTTACACAGAAGTTTTGCAGAGCAACTCAAGCTTAACGTTCAGTCTGACGCCCGGATTCACTCCCTGCTCGCGGGCGGCTCGCTTATTCATGGCGGATTTGATAAATACTCCGATTTGGATTTTGTCGTTGTAGTAGACCCTCTTTACTATGATGAAATCATGGCGCAGCGTGTGGCGTTCGCCGGAACTGCAGGCAACCTGCTGCATGCGTTCACCGGGGAACATGTCGGAGAGCCTCGCCTGCTGATATGCCTGTATGGCCCTGAACTCCTCCATGTCGATCTGAAATTTGTCACCCTGGACATGCTCACTCAACGCGTTGAGGAGCCGGTAGTGTTATTTTCTCGCGATCGCCATGCCCTGGAGCGACATCTGGCACAATTTCGTGCCCAGTGGCCTGACATGACGCCGGAGTGGTTTGAGTCCCGAGCCTGGATCTGGCTTCATTATGCGGTGGTTAAACTGGGAAGGGGCGAACTTTTCGAAGCGATGGGTATGCTGTCATTCTTCCGGGAGCAAGTGCTGGGACCGATGCTGTACCGCCGCGCCAATCTACCGCAGCGTGGGGTTCGCCGCATTGAATGCCACAATATCGATCCTGAGGGCCTGCTGACCTCCACGCTGGCCACGCACGATCGTGACTCCGTCAGCATCGCCATCAGCAAGGCGGTTGACGCTTATATCAATCTCCGCGCTGATGCGCTGCCTGAAAATATCGCGGACGATGCGGCACGACGGGCGCTCCTTGCCATGCTAAAAGCGTATTCTGAACGGGTTTAAACGATACTTCCGGCCGCTTACATGGCCGGAATGTAAAACTATCGTGGAAGATGCCGCCAATACTCAAATCCCAGGACAAACACCGCTATCCGGGAAACCACTCGCGACCAATGGAACTCTCGTCAGAGAGTCTGATACAAATCATTGAAGACCGGCTCATCGTTCAAAGCAGCCCATCAAATTCTGAGCGCTAAAATTTTACTTGATGTGCAATATTTCCCTTTTTTCAGGCGGCCCCTCATGAGTCTGTAAACCCCAGGGGGGGTCATCTGAATGGATAAATAGAGTATCCAGGCATTGCGGGCGCGTGATAAATTGCTGCCTGTTGATGCAGCTATGCTATATCAGGCCGGCGACAGCATCGTCATGTCCTTACCGCGATCACAACTGGGCGGGCATTTATTCATATGAGAAAGCCACACTCGGGGAGGGTCGCAATAATGGCTGATTCAGGACACGATAAACCTGCTGCGTTGTCATTAAATATCGGCAATAAAATAAGACGACTGCGGCAGTCACGGGGGATTTCGTTAAACGACCTGTCTAAATTGTCAGGGGTTTCAAAGGGGGCATTATCCAAACTGGAGTCAGGATTTTCCAGCCCCCGTGTCGATACGTTGGACGCTATCGCCACTGCATTACGTTTACCGGTTGGCGATTTACTGAGCGGCGGCAGCAGGATATATCCCTGTTTTGATAAGCATCGTCCCGCGCCGGGCGAATATTCACAAATGATGAAATTCCGCATCGGCCCCGGCAATACCTCCGAGATATGGTTGCTGCAAATGGAGCCGCAGGTCACCATCCACAGTCCCGGGCATTCAGACGGGTCGCATGAACATATTCTGGTTCACAGCGGCACCCTGCATCTGCGCTTTAGTCAGTACGAAGTCATCACATTAGAACCCGGGGATTTTTACGCTTTCTCCGCGCAGGTTGCGCACACATACAGCTCAAGAGAGACGGCGATTAGCGCAACGGTGGTGATGACTCACCTCGAGCCAGGTTAACTCCTCTACGCGATTATCTGGCCAGGAGCCCCCTGATAAAATGCCGAAGAGCGAGCATGTGTTCACTTAAAGAAACAAAAACGCTCTCCTGAAAGCCAGGCGGAAAATTCTTTTATAAATAAAATGAAGTAAATTCAGCCGATTGATTTTGTATTGATAAATTATTGCGCCCGTAACCGGGAAACCCATTGTTCTGCATGCGGGCTGACTGTATTGTTATTTCGAACAACAGCACCGGCTTCCCTGCGCTGTATTTTCCGCAATGCGAAGCAGTTGTTAGCGCCAGAAAGCTGGCCATGTTACGGCCAATTTATCTTTGGTCTGCCGGAGTTTTTTTAGCAATGAATATCGATCTTCCGGTAGCGCACCGCGCTACCATTGTCGGTTCTTTTACTATGCCAAATAAATCCATCTGGATTATATATATGACGGAGAAGATGAGTGCATAAAGTTAATTTAAAAGAAAGTTTTGCTCTGTTCAGCGAATGCTGGAGCCCCAAAATTGTCGGCGAAATTAATAACGAGTATGTCAAACTGGCTAAGTTAGCCGGAAAGTTTGACTGGCATCATCATGAGCATGAGGACGAGCTTTTTCTTGTTATCAGCGGCCGCTTGCGAATGGGGTTAAGAACGGGCGATATCGTGCTTGAAGCGGGTGAGTTTATCATTGTGCCGAAAGGAACCGAGCATTGTCCTGAAGCGTTAACTGAAGAGTGCTGCGTCGTTTTACTTGAGCCAAAAACGACGCTGAATACGGGCAATATCGTCAATGAACGTACTGTACATGAGCTGGATAGACTATAGTCGCGCCTCCTGACGTCTCAGAACGTTCTGAACGGAGAGATTTCCTTCCCCGTCAGGTTTGGCGGGGCGTGAGAATCTGTTTTATCGGAAGTCAGTCACCATTACTCCCCTACCGCCGCGAGTTTCGGCGGCGGCAATCATTGTTGGCTGAACTGACTTCATTATTTGCTAACCTTCATTTATTACTTATTCATTAACTATCAGGGACAGGAAAGATCATAGAGCGGCTTTTCCCTATAACCTCAAATAAAAATCGATTCCACTATATTAACTGAACGAAGCACGGCTCTTGCTGCCAGATATTTACCATGACAAGGCGCGGTAAACCAGCGTCCGCTCCCCGCTCATTGCAAACCCTGGCTTTGTTCAGTCTGGCTGTTGTGTGCCAGAAGCGGATGTCTTACGCCTGTTCTTGCCTTTAAATACAAATGCCGCAGGTCAACAGGTTATGATTTTTTAGCTGTGAAAGAGATAAAAATCGCTGATGCCAGATGAAAGATTTTAATAATGATGGAATCGGATGTTGTTCGTAATGACCTTTAATTTGGAATGAGATATAACGTGCCTCGAAGAAAATTAACATTCTCATAACGTAATTAGGGTTAAGCAAATGAAGCAGGTTGGCATTGTTGGTTGGCGAGGAATGGTCGGTTCTGTTTTGCTACAGCGAATGATCGAAGAGAACGACTTCGACAATATATCAGCGCATTTTTTCAGCACCTCCAGTGCAGGAGCCGCCGGCCCTGTCATTGATGGCGTCAGCTACACACTTAAAGATGCTAATTCCGTAAGTGCGCTGGCCGAAATGGACATCATCATCACCTGCCAGGGCGGGGATTATACCAAAGCAATATACCCTGCTTTGCTTAACCATGGCTGGGAAGGCTACTGGATTGACGCGGCTTCAGCGCTGCGGATGGATGAGAAAGCCTGCATTATTCTCGACCCCGTCAACCGCAACAATATCGATCGTGCAATTAAAGAAGGCATTAAACTTTTTGTCGGCGGCAACTGTTCCATTACGCTGAGTCTTATGGGGCTGGCTGGGTTGATAAAGGCTGACTTGATCGAATGGATGAGTGTGATGACCTACCAGTCCGCATCGGGTGCTGGTGCACAGTATGTACGGGAACTCATTGCGCAAAGTGCCTACATAAGCCGCCATTTATCTCCGGATGAGCTGGCATCCTCAGGTTCAGTGCTTCCGTTAGTTAATAAGGTCAGTGAATTGATTAACAGCGCTGATATGCCGACCCAGAACTTCGGTGCACCTTTGATGGGCAGCATCATTCCCTGGATTGACAGCGATTTAGGCAATGGCAATAGCCGTGAAGAATGGAAAGGTGAGGCGGAAACCAACAAAATTTTAGGCCTGTCTCCCGGTACGATCCCGGTAAACGGCTTATGCATACGCGTCGGCGTGATCCGCTGCCACAGCGCTGCTATAACCCTTAAGCTCAAGCGTGAAGTCAACGAAGAGGAATTTGCCGAATTAGTGATGAATTCCCACCCCTGGGTTAACTATGTGCCCAATAACAAGGAAGAGAGTGTCAGTACCCTGACACCGGCCTGTATCAGCGGTTCGCTTAAGGTGGGTATTGGTCGTTACAAGAAAATGTCGCTAAACAATGAACCGATCTACTCGGTCCTGACGGTCGGCGATCAGCTATTGTGGGGAGCAGCGGAACCATTGCGCCGCATGTTGAATATTTTGGCTGGAAAAGCTTGAATCATATTATGTGGACAAAACACCTCCCCCTAAACTCAACGGCATAAATATAAGCTGTATACGGAGCACTTGATGGTCACCACACATGTTTTTATCGCGGTCAGTCTTGATGGTTATATCGCCCGACAGGATGGCGATATCGACTGGCTGTTGCAGCGCGATGACCCAACAGAAGATCATGGCTATGCCGCATTCATCGCGGACAAAGATTGGATCGTTATGGGCCGGGGGAGCTATGAGAAAGCGCTGACTTTTGACCAATGGCCTTACGATCGACCCGTGCTGGTTCTCTCCCGACAGCTAACCGATACCGCCATTCCCGAGGCGCTGAAGGGCAAAGTGCAGCTCTCAAGCCGCACGCCGGGGGAAGTGCTTGCTGACCTGGCGGCGCAAAACGCGCATCGCGTCTATCTGGATGGCGGGCAGGTAATACAGTCGTTCCTGCGCGAAGGTCTGGTCGCCGATATCGTTATCACGACCGTTCCTGTCCTGCTCGGTTCGGGAATACCATTGTTCGGATCCCTGACCAGGGATATCGATTTGACGCTGTTATCAAGCCGCAGCTTCCCTTCGGGACTGGTGCAGTCGCACTATCGGCTGACGTCATAAACGGCATATAAACCTGACGGCGGCCTACGCTAAAGCAACAGTACCGCCCTGCCAGCGATACTGAATGTTACTGATATAATCACAAAATAGATAAAAGAGGTGACGCATGGGTACTGACAAAATAGCTACGCTGTTTAGATACAAACGCTGGATAGATATTGAAACGCTACAAGCGATTAAAAAAATTGATGCGTCTGCGAATGCAGAAAAACGCCATCTGACGCTCAGATTAATGAATCACATACATGTGGTTGATATGATCTTCCGCGCTAACATTACCGGCCAGAAGCACTCCTACACCGCACTGAACACGCCAGAGACGCCCTCTGCCGATGAACTTCTGAGAACAATGACTGAATGTACAGACTGGTATATTCAATACGTCAATGCTATGTCCCCCGTTGACCTTGCTGAAACCATTAAATTCCAGTTTGTCGATGGCGGACCTGGTGAGATGAAGGCGGTTGATATGCTCAATCATGTGCTGTTTCACGGAACATATCATCGCGGCGCTGTAGGTTGGCTACTTTCAGAAAGTGGTGTCACCCCACCCAAGGACGTACTGACCGTCTTTCTAAGAGATCATAACCACGAGTAACCGAGTCATATCAATTTCCTCCCTTAGCCCTTAAAGCAAAAAATTAAGGAGCTTCAATCCCCTCAGTCAGTGAGTGAAAACCTTTCGCCGCAAGATGGGCGGGTCCTCGCCCGCCCTGCCGCCGCTACCGCGGCCAGACCTGCGGAAACTCATCGGCGACAAGCGGCTCTCCGTCGCGAAGCTTAAGCCCCGGAAACGGCGGCGACGTCACGCCGCCGCGGTCGGCGAATGTCGCATCATCCCCTACCCAACGGGCGGAAAATACCCGCCGCGCGCGGGCGGTTGAATTGCCCTTTGCGCCATGCAGCGTGCGGAAATGAAAAGCGACCGCATCGCCCGGCTCCAGCGCCCAGCTGACGATATCGTAATCCTCCTGATGGGCATCAATGTCCGGCAGCTCTTTAAAGCGCGAATGGGAATAGAGCTTTGAACCGTTAAACCGCGTTGGGCTGAACTCATCGTCCCAGCGATGGGAACCGCGAATGCAGCGCAGCGAAATCGCCTCCGCTACCGGATCGAGCGGGATCCACAGGCTGACATTCTGCCGCCCCTCCACGCAGTAATAGGGCTGATCGTGGTGCCATGGCGTTACCGTACTGCCGCCGGGCTGTTTCACCAGCGTGTGCTCGTGGAAAAACTTCGCCGTCTGCGACCCCATCAGCGCCGCGGCGATCTCCGCCGCCGGCGACTGAAAAACAAAATCGCGAAATTCCGGGATTCGTTGCCAGTTGCAATAGTCCTGAAAAAACGGCGCCGAGCCGTCCTCGGGGATCACCGTTCGCGCGTGACCGTACTCGCTGGGGTTCGCCATCAGCGCGGCGACGCCGCGCGACAGGCTCTCGATCCACGGCGTGAACACGCCTTTAAGTAGCACGACGCCGTCGGCCTGCCAGCGGTCGACGGTCTGTTGATCAATAAGCGGGGAGTTCGGGTTTTGCATAGTCGCCATCCTGTGTTGATAAATCAGCGAAGAGAATCGGAGGGATCGGCGCGCATCCAGGCGCAAAGGTTTTCCAGCATCGCCATACAGCGTTCGGTCTGGGGGATGCTGATATATTCGTCCGCCTTGTGGCCCTGAGCCATGCTGCCCGGCCCGCAGATCAGCGTCGCAACGCCCGCCTCGTCAAACAGGCCGCCTTCGGTGCCGTAGGCGACGGTGGTGAAATCGTCGCTGCCGCACCACTGCGCCAGCCAGCGGGCGAACTCTGACTGCGGGTCGCTCAGCAGCCCCGGATAGTGGCTCAGCGTCTGGAAATGAATATCGCTGCGCTGCGCCACCTTGCGCATCGCCGGAAGCAGCTGCTCGCGGGCATAATCGCCCAGGGCGTCGGTCACGGCCTGCGGGCGCGTGCCGGGTAAATAGCGAATTTCAAAGTCGAACCAGCAGGATTGCGGAACGATATTCAGCGCCGCGCCGCCGTGAATCGTCCCCACCTGCAGCGTGCCCGAGGGCGGCGAAAACCGGCTATCCTGCTGCTGCGCAAGGCTTTCACCCAGCGCGTCCAGCCGGGAAATCAGCCTGGCCGCGTAGCTGATCGCGTTAACCCCTTCCGGGGCGTAGGCCGAGTGGCAGGCGTGCCCTTCCACGCGGCAGCGCACCGCGAGCTTGCCTTTATGGCCGTAGACCGGGCGCATGTCTGTCGGCTCGCCGATAATGCACAGCGCCGGTTTGCCGGCGGAGGCGCGGAGAAAATCCACCAGACTGCGCACGCCCAGGCAGCCAACCTCCTCATCATAAGAGAACCCCAGGTGCAGCGGCATCCGCAGCGGCGCGGCAAGAAACGCCTCCAGCGACGCCAGCACGCAGGCGATAAACCCTTTCATATCCGCGCTGCCGCGACCGTAGTAGCGCCCGTCGCGTTCGGTAAGGGCAAATGGCGGCACCGTCCACGCCTGACCATCCACCGGCACCACGTCGGTATGGCCGGAGAGCATCACCCCGCCGGGGCCGGTTGGCCCAAAGCGGGCATAGAGGTTTGCCTTGCGCCCTTCGTCGTCATAAAACAGCTGCGACGTCACGCCGCGCGCGCGCAGAAAGTCGCCGATCCAGGTAATCAGCGCCAGATTCGACTCGCGGCTGGTGGTATCAAACGCCAGCAGCGCGCCGAGGATCTCACGCACGCGGTTATTCATCGCCCGGCACCCCATAGGTCGGCGCTTCGCGCGGGTCAAGCGCGCGGGTGATATACGCTTCCATCTGCGGCTCGTAGGCCAGCCACAGCGCTTCCAGCGCCGCTACCGGGCGTTCTTCCGCCCAGTCGACGCGTAAATCCACCACTGGCCAGGCGTAATCCTCCACGACTTTAAGAGCCGCCGAGTGCTCCGGCCCGGCTTCGCCGCCCGCATCGATACCCGCCTGCAGAGCCGCAATCAGGCGGCTGGCCAGTTCGCCGCTGGCGGCTTCGAACGCCGCCGTCATGGCGGTAATCACCTGCGGGTTGGCCAGCATATTCCCCGCCGCCACGCAGTTCTCGCCCTGCGCCAGCTGCCAGATGCCGAGCGTATGTTCGCCGCTGAACACGGCGCTCTCGCCGCTGGCGTCGATGACCGCCACCTGGCGATAATCGCTAAACCGGTCTTCGCCCAGCGCCTGCGTCAGGGCCTGCTGCGGCGTGAGCCCCGCCTCAAGCCCGGCAAGGATCTGCGGTCCGAGCGCGGGCAGCGTGATGTTCTGGCTGGACACCGCGCCAACGCCCGCCAGCAGCCACGGGCAGCGGGCGCCAACGGCAATGCTGGATGAGCTAATCGCAATGCCCAGTTGACCTGACTCCGGGCACAGGGCGGAAATAGAGAGGGTCATGGTGCCTCCTGCGCATGCCAGTCGTCAGGGATCACCGCCGTGACGTCAATTTCCATCAGCCACTGCGGCTGCGCGAGAGCCGATACCACCACGCCGGTCGAAATGGGAAACACGCCTTTGAGCCATTTCCCCACCTCCTGGTACACCGGTTCGCGGTAGCGCGGGTCGATCAGATAGGTCGTCGTTTTCACGATATGCGTCAGATCGCTGCCGGCCTCTTCCAGCAGCTGTTTAACGTTCTTCATCGCCTGTTCTGCCTGGGCGCGCGGGTCGCCCAGGCCGATCAAATTGCCGTCAAAATCGGTACCCACCTGACCACGAACGTACACGGTATTTCCCGCGCGCACCGCCTGGCACAGATCGTTATTGAGCGTCTGATTGGGATAGGTTTCTTTGGTGTTAAACATCCGAATACGGGTATGGGTTGGCATAGGTTGCGTCCTCAAATCAGGCATTAGCAGGAAGGTTGATAGCGTTGATACTGGCGCTGAATGGCAATCTGGTCGGCGATATATTTCGCATCGTGCCAGACGCCCCAGATAAAGGTTGAGCCACGGCGGGAGAGCCACGGCAGACCGAGGAAATAGACCCCCGGTTCGCTGGCGACGCCGCGGTGGTGCTGCGGGCGCTGCTGTTCATTAAAGGCGTTGACCTTCAGCCAGCGGTAATCGGTGGTATAGCCGGTAGCCCAGATAATGCAGCTCACCCCCGCGGCTGCCAGGTCGAGCTCGGTGAGGGGCTGGGTCAGGCAATCGGGGTCGGGCAGGAAAAAGCGCGCTTCCGGCTCTTCCGGCAGCGACAGCCCGTTGCGGGCGATATACTCATCCGCGGCGTCGAGCAGCGCCAGATAGGAGGCGTCGCCAAGACGAATGTTGTCCGCCAGATCGGCACGGAAAACGGCTTTGCCCTCGGTAAAGCCGTGCGTCTGTCCGACCAGGGTAATTCCCTGGTGCGCCAGCTGGCGAAAATCAACGGTATGACCGCCGCGCGCGCCGCTGACCGCAATCGTCACGTGCTCTTTGCCGGGCTGATTGGCCGCCGCATCCCACAGCCCTAACACCCCCAGCCACCAGCAAAAATCGCGCTGGCGGTAGCGGCGCGGCGGGCGATCGTGCGCGCCAACGGAGAGCCATACCGCGCGCCCCGCCCGGCGGAGCTCATCGGCGATTTGCACGCCGGACGACCCCGCGCCAACCACCAGCACGCCGCCTTCCGGAAGCTGCTGCGGGTTGAAATAGTGTGCGGAATGAATCTGCTGTACAGCGCTATCCTGCGGCGCGATGGCCGGTATCACCGGGCGCTGGAACGGCCCGGTGGCGGCGACGATACGCTGCGCCTCAATCACGCCCAGTGACGTTTCCACGCGAAACCCCGGACGGCCGTTTAAACGCTCGGCGCTAAAGACCTCAACGCCGGTTTTGATCGGTGCATTAAAGGTTTTGGCATACGCGGCGAAGTAGTCGGCGATCTGCTCTTTGGCGACAAAGCTGTCGGCGTCGCAGCCGGGAAAGGTCATGCCGGGAAACCGGTCGTGCCAGGCCGGGCCGTTGGCCACCAGCGAATCCCAGCGGCCGCTGCGCCAGGCCTCAGCGATGCGCTTTTTTTCCAGCACCAGATGCGGAATGCCGTGATGCGTCAGATGCTCGCTCATGGCGACGCCCGCCTGCCCCGCGCCTACCACCAGGGTATCGATCTCTGTAATCTGCTCTGTCATATCTGTGTCCTTCAAGCACGGTTGTCCGGCTTATCCGCCGGGATTGACAGAACTCAGGTTAAGTAAGTGTGATGAAATGGTAAATTATTATAAAACGATCGTCTGAATAGAAATTTACGAGGCTGAATAACGCGACAAGAAAATAACGCTTGCGGTCGCGTTAATTAAATTACGCGTGCTGATGCGGCGTTAATTCTATGCTGCGGCAATAATCCATAAATAGCTGCGTCGGACGCGTGGGTTCATTATTGGCAAGATGCGCCATAATTAATGTCGATGCGGGCATTTCGTCGGCAATATCCAGCTGCACCAGCTTTTCGCCGTCATAGGTCATATCGCACAGCGGACGGGTAACCAGTACCGAAAAGCCTAATCCCTGCCCGACCATACAGCGCACCATTTCTATGGACGGCGAACTGTAGGCCACTTCCGGGTGATAACCTTTCTCTTTAAATATCGAGACAAAATAGTTTTTGCTGGGGACCGCATCGAGCAAAATCATCGGTTCCCGGCTTAATTCCTGGAGCGTGACGCATTTTTTCTGCGCCAGCGGATGAGAAGCGGGCAGCAAAGCATAGGGTTTATGCGGGGCGTTCAGCAGCTCTTTATGAATGGAGTGACCCAGTTCCAGGTCGTAGACCAGCGCCAGATCGAAGCGTCCGCGGTGCAGACCGTGCATCAGTTCATGCTGTTCGCCGTCGTAGAGCTGGAGAGTAATTTCGGGATACATTTTTTTAAATCCCGCTACCAGTTTTGGCATATACAGCGGCGCGACGGATTCAAAGCAGCCGACGGAAATCGTCCCGGATACCAGCTCTTTATCCGCCCGCGAGTTCTGCTCAAACTCATAGGACAGCCGCAGCAGCTCTTTGGCTTTATCGTAGAAGCGCCGCCCGCTTGAGGTCAGGGATACGCCCTGCGCGTGGTGACGAATAAACAGCTGCTGGTCGAAGGTACTTTCGAGGTTTTTAATCGCAATAGAGATCGACGGCTGGGCAATGTGCAGCTGACGGGAAGCCTCAGCGATACTCTCCGTTTCCACCACCGTCACGAAATATTTAAGCTGTTTGAGGGTAAATCGGTTCATCGCTTCACCATTGATAAAATATTGTCTTATTACGAACGGGCTTAGTTTTACGATAAGCAGCCTGCAAGCATCGTGCCATGCCGTTTGCGCTTTACCTCGTCAGCAAATAGCCGCCGTTTCTATTTAATAACCCGCCCTCTTTTTTTGCCTGATTTCGCGTATTGCACCATAAAGCATCGCCCTGCACCTTATTCGCCCGCGGCGCGCCCCAATATTGCACAAATTGTCATTTTACGAAAAATCAGGTTTAAAAATAAGGGTGATTGTTTTTAAGTTGTTTCAATGCTGTTTCTCATTAATTGCGTTAAATTCCCTGAGGTTAATATAGCTGTATAGTTTTTTTAAACTTAAAGGCCAAAAATTTACTAATTGCCACCGGTCGAAGAGTGCCAGCATAGTGTCATGGCAAGATGAACGCCGGCGGCTCCCCATATTAGAACAGGGGAATCGCCTTAATTTCCGTTAATTATGGCGAGTGAAATAGCCCATGACGTTTAACTGGAACTATATGTTAAGCCTGCTCAGCGATGTCGATTTCTGGCAGGCCACCTGGACCGTCATCAAATTAAGTTTGCTGACCTGGGCTTTCAGTATTGTGCTGGGGTTTATTCTGGCGCTGGCCAAACAGTCGCCGCGCAAGCTGTTTAACGCGCCTGCCCGCCTCTATATCTGGCTGTTTCGCAGCATGCCGCTGCTGGTGCTGCTGATTTTTGTCTACAACATGCCGCAGGCGCTACCCTCCTTCGCCCCGGTGCTGAACGACCCGTTCTGGGCCGGACTGCTGGCGATGGTGCTGAGCGAAGCCGCCTATATTGCTGAAATTCATCGCGGCGGACTGCTGTCGATTCCCAAAGGACAGAGCGAAGCCGCCCGCGCGCTCGGGCTGCGCTATGCCGGCACCCAGTGGCGTGTGGTGATCCCGCAGGCGCTGCGCGTCGCCCTGCCGGCGCTGGCTAATGAGTATATCGCCATCGTCAAGCTCAGCTCGCTGGTGTCGGTTATCTCCCTGACCGAGATCTTAATGGTCGGCCAGCGCCTCTATTCGCAGAATTTCCTCGTCATGGAGACCATGGCGGCGGTGGCGTTTTACTACATCCTGATCGTCACGGTGTTTGATTTCCTGCTTAAGCGCCTCGAGACCTGGCTCGACGTCACCCAGCGTAAGACCACGCGACCGGTGGATGAAGAAATGCAGCAGCTGGCCACCGCGCGGCGTCCGGCAATGGCCCGCAGCGTTAGCGTCGCGCAGGAACCGGCGCTGCAGGCGTCAAAGCTGCATAAAGCCTATAACAATGTCGAAGTGCTGGGCGCCGTCAGCCTGCAAATTCAGCCCGGCGAAGTGGTCTCCGTCATCGGCCCGTCCGGCTCCGGTAAAACCACGCTGATCCGCCTGCTGAACGGCCTTGAGCAGATTGATAACGGCGAGATCAAAATCAACGGCCAGCCTTTTATTCACCTTGACCGCCAGGGGCAGCAGAAGCCGCGTTTTATGGAGAACAGCGAGCATCGCCAGAATATCGGCATGGTTTTCCAGAGCTTCAACCTGTTCCCCCACCTGACCGTACTCGGCAACCTGCTGCTGGCGCCGCGCTATCACCATCTGGCCAGCGAAGGCGAGCTGAAGCAGCACGCCTGCGAACTGCTGCATAAAGTCGGCATGCTGGAACACGCGTGGAAATATC
Source organism: Klebsiella sp. ME-303 (assembly GCF_007910085.1). NCBI lineage: Bacteria > Pseudomonadati > Pseudomonadota > Gammaproteobacteria > Enterobacterales > Enterobacteriaceae > Klebsiella > Klebsiella sp. ME-303. The sequence goes on from NZ_VOJB01000049.1 coordinate 23,704, forward strand.
CGCATCAGCTTTCCGGCGGCCAGCAGCAGCGGGTAGCGATTGCCCGCGCCCTGATGATGCGCCCACAAATTATGCTGTTCGATGAGCCCACCTCGGCGCTGGATCCGGAAAAAGTTAACGAGGTTCTGCAGGTTATCGAATCGCTGGCCCATGAAGGCATCACCATGGTGATCGTCACCCATGAAATGAACTTCGCCTTTAAGGTTTCCGACCGAATTGTGTTTATGGAAAAAGGGCGCGTGGTCTGCGACGACACGCCTCAGGCAATGCGCGACGGCCAGCATCCGCGCGTGGACGCCTTCCTGAAAGATGTCTCTTTGGCTTAACGCCTCCGTTCCCGAAAGGAGAAAAATATGATCGCGCAGTGGCAAATCGAACAGTTTCATCAGCAGGGTTTTCTGGTTGTCGAAGAGGTGTTTTCCGCCGAGGAAATCGCGCTGCTGCAGGCCGATTTCGACACCTGGGTCGAAGAGAGCCGACAGCATAGCGAAGTGTGGGGCGAAACCCTGGACGGTCGGCCGCGTTTCGATCTCGAAAGCGACCACGCGCCCCATCATCCGTCGCTGCGCCGGGTGAGTTCCCCCACGGAGATTTCCGCCGCCTACCGCCAGGCCGCGCTTGATTCGAGAATGGCGGCGATTGCCGGCCAGCTGATCGGCGGCAGCGGGACCCGCTTCCATCACAGCAAAATCAACTCCAAGCTGCCGCACACCGCCACGCAGGTGAAGTGGCACCAGGATTTTCTGTTTACCCCTCACAGCAACGACGACATCATCACCGCCCTGCTGATGGTCAGCGAAGTGACGCCGGAGAACGGCCCGCTCAACGTGGTGCCGGGAAGCCATCGGGGACCGCTGTGGTCCCACTGGCAAAACGATCGTTTTACCGGCGCCGTGGATCGGGAGGTTGAAGCGACCCACTGCCAGCAGCCGCAGGCCTGTTTTGGCCCGGCGGGATCGGTGTGCTTTATGCATACTCGTCTGCTCCACGCCTCCAGCCCCAATGAAACCGACCTGCCGCGGACGCTGTTTATCAGCGTCTACGCGGCGGAAGATGCCCTGCCGTACGGCGAAAATCCGCTGCCCAGCGCGCACGCCGGGCAGATGGTTGCCGGGGAAGAGAGCGGCCTGGTGCGCAGTACCGTGAATCATTTACGCCTGCCGCAAAAACCGCGCGGCGCATCCTTTTTCGTCCAGCAGGCCGGTACCGATCGCGCCAGCATGTAATTTGCCCACTCTCTGGAGGTTGTATGAAACGTTTTAAAGCTTTCCGCCCTGCTGCCCTGCTCCTTTGCACCGCTGGCGCCCTGTCGTCCTTTAGCGCTCAGGCCTTCCAGCAGCCGGGGAAAATCACCGCCGGTTCGGATATGACCTTTTTCCCGTATGAATATATGGAAAACAACAAGCCCGCAGGGTTCGATATCGAGTTTCTTGCCGGGCTGGCGAAAGCTATGGGCCGCGAGGCGGTGAATATTGATACCCGGTTTCCGAATTTGATTCCGGGCTTGCAGGGGGGACGCTTCGATATCACCAACTCGTCGATGTACATCACCGCCGAGCGTCTGAAGGTTATCGATATGGTGCCCTATCTGAAAAGCGGCGAAGCGATCCTCGCGCTGAAAGGCAGCGACTATCAGCCGAAAACGCCGGAAGCGTTTTGCGGCCACAAAATTGGTTCAATGGGGGCGACGTCATGGCTGGCGCAGCTGCAAAAGCTCTCCGCTGACTACTGCGTGAAAAAGGGCCTGAAGCCGATAGCGCTCAGTGAATACACCACCGACCCGCAAACCACCCAGGCGCTGCTCTCGCGGGCGGTTGAGGCGCAAATCACCGATGCGGCGGTGGCGCGCGGCGTGATCGACAAGCTTGGCGATCGGGTGACCATCTCTTCCGAAACCTTGATCTATCCGGTGCTCAACGGCTTTGGGGTGAAAAAAGGCAATAGCGAAGTGAAAACCGCGCTGGAGGAAGGGCTGAAGAAATACAGCGCGACGCCGGAATACGCCGCGCTGCTGAAGAAATATAACTTCCAGGCGCCGACGCCAGAGGATCTGCAAACTCTGATGCCGAAAGCGGAGTAATCATATGGCCCGCTCTTATGAAGAACAGACGCGTATCGACCTGGCAGCGACCTTTCGCATCATCGCCCATCTCGGGATGCACGAAGCGGTGGCCAACCACTTTAGCGCGGCCATCTCGGCGGACGGCAAAAAATTCCTGCTGAATCCGAAGTGGAAACACTTTTCGCGCATCCGCGCCAGCGACCTGCTGCTGCTGGACGCCGATGATGAAGCCTGCGCCCGGCGAGCGGACGTGGACGCCACGGCGTGGGCGATTCACGGGCAGATCCACCAGCGCCTGCCGGAGGTGCGGGTGGTACTGCACCTGCATCCGGTGTATACCACCAGCGTTGCTTGCCTCGAGACGCCGCATATCCCGCCGATCGATCAGAACACGGCGCGCTATTTCAATCGGGTAGCCGTCGATAGGTTATACGGCGGCATGGCGGACACCACGGCGGAAGGCGCGCGTCTGGCGTCGCTGCTGGCCGACAAGCGCCGGCTGCTGATGGGCAATCACGGCGTACTGGTGACCGCACCGTCGATTGGCGAGGCTTTCGATGATATCTGGACTCTGGAGCGCGCCTGCCAGATTCTGGTGACCGCCTGGTCAACGGGGCAGCCGCTGAAAGTGCTCTCCGATGCGGTGGCGGAGAAAACCGCGCAGGACTGGGAGGGGATCGCCGACTTTTCACGCCAGCATTTTGCAGAGATGAAGGAGATGATGATCGACGCCGACCCGTCCTTGCTGGAGTGACGGTTTACTCCCGGAGAAAAGCGCCACCGGGCATACGGAGATAAGCCGGATTTGAGGTATCGAGGCGCGGATTTTGCCGCAGGACTGGCGACAGAATCCGCAAGTTACGCGCTTGTAGCCCCGGTAAGGCGCCAGCCGCCACCGGGGAAAAGGCGGCTAGTAGCGTACGCAGACCGACTTCGTTTCGCACCAGTCGTCCAGCCAGTCGGGGCCGAAATCGCGGCCGGTACCGGACTGCTTCATGCCGCCGAACGGCAGGTTGGCGTCGATCAGCGTATGGCTGTTAACCCACACCGTCCCCGCCTGCAGGCGATCGGTATAGCTCAGCGCCTGGCTCAGGTCGCGGGTCCAGACGCTGGCGGTCAGGCCAAAATCGCTGTCGTTGGCCAGGCGCAGCGCCTCTTCCCCGTCGGCCACGCGTACCAGGTTCACCACCGGACCGAAAACCTCTTCCCGGCTAAGGCGCAGCCCGGCGTCGGGATTAATCACCAGCGTTGGCGCAATATAGTAGCCCTGCGCATTCGGCCCCACGTTACCGCTAATCAGCTCTGCCTTCTGCTGACGGGCTTCAGCAAGATAGGCCGCCACTTTTGCGCAGTGCGCCTGCGACACCACCGGGTTAATCTGGCTGCTCTCGAGCATACCGGGCCCGACCTGTAGCGACTTCACCGCCTGCTCGAAGCCGCTCACCAGCGTATCGAACAGCGGCGCTTCAATATAAATTCGCGAACTGGCGGCGCATACCTGCCCCTGATTCAGAAAGCTACCGGTCATTAATCCCTCAATAACCCACTGCGGATCGGCATCTTTCAGCACGATGGCCGGGTTCTTGCCGCCCAGCTCCAGCGTGACCCGGGTCAGTCGGTCAGCGGCCACGCGGGCAATCTGTTTACCGGTAGCGGTCGATCCGGTAAAGCTCACCTTGGCGACCTGAGGATGAGAGGTCAGCGCCGCGCCGCACCCGGCGCCGCTGCCGGTCACCACGTTAAAAACGCCGTCCGGCACGCCGGCCTCGGTTGCCAGTTCCGCTACCCGCAGCAGGGTCAGCGGCGTGGTTTCCGACGGCTTAATGACGATCGAGCAGCCAGCCGCCAGCGCGGGCATCACTTTCCACATGCCGATCATCAACGGGAAATTCCACGGCACGATCCCGGCCACCACGCCCACCGGCTCTTTTTTGGTCCACGCCTGATAGCGTGCGCCCTGCGGGAAGGGGATCGATACGTCGAGGGTGCGGCCGCTGATTTTAGTGGTCAGCCCGGCGGTATAGCGCATCCAGTTCAGCGTGCAGCCCACTTCAAAGGCGCGGGAAATGTTAATCGATTTCCCCTGTTCAAGGGTCTCCAGCTGCGCCAGCTCCTCGCCGTGCTGCTCCACCAGATCGGCGAAGCGCAGCAGGATCCGCTCGCGGTCGGCGGGCGTCCGCCCTGCCCAGCTGCGGGAAACGAAAGCGCGCCAGGCGGACATCACCGCCCGATCGACATCCGCGGCGTTAGCATCCGCGGTGCTGGCGATAGCCTGACCGGTGGCCGGATCCCAGACGGTTAAGCGCTTTTCGCTCTCTGCCGCCTGCTGCGCACCGTCGAGATACAACCCATGCTGTCTGTCTAAAAACTGCTGCACGCTGGCGAGTAGCGCGACCTGTGATGTGGACATACCCCTTCCTTATTCTTCACGGATAGTGATTTCAGTTTATGCCGGGGTCGCGATTCACGCTTTTTTCTCTGTGACATTCGCTGTTGCCGCTGTGACAGGCGCCGCAATTAAGTCGATGAGGCGGACAGAAAATGTGCAGCAGGTAATAGTTCTTTCATATACTCCGCCGTTGACCCTTGCCTCCGGCATCATAAGTGCAACAATGCAAAAACATTATTATTACAAGGGATGCGCGATGAGTACGGCAAATCGTGGGCAGAACTACCAGCATTGGTTAGCAAAAATCAATCAGGTCTGCGGGCAGTTCGCCGCCCGTCCGCTGGCTGATAATTTCCACGGTGAGATCGACGCCAGCTATGCCGGCGACCTGAAAGTCAGCACGGTGACCGCCTGCGGCATTAATCTTTACCGCACCCGACAAGAGATCCAGCGCGATAACGACGCCTGGTTTTATACCGTCTTCCAGCTCGCGGGCCAGGCGACGATCGAGCAGGATGGCCGCCAGGCGATGCTGGAAAGCGGCGATATCACCCTGATCGACGCGTCTCGTCCCTGTTCAATTATCTGGCAGCAAACCTCGCGTCAGGCCTCCCTGCTGCTGCCAAGATCGCTGCTGGAGCAACAGCTGCGCAGCAGTGAAATCAGCATCGCTACCCGGCTGGCGAAAAGCCTGCCGATGGTCCAGCTCAGCCAGCGCCTGTTGCATGAAAGCATGAACAGCCCTGAACTCTCGGCCAGCGAAAGCAAAGCGGCGCTGGAGGCCATCGTCTGCCTGCTGCGCCCGATGCTGCATCATCAGGAGGCCCAGCCTTCCCGGCGCGATAAGCAGTTTCAGAAAATCATGGCGTTAATCGATGAGTCGATTCAGGCGGAACATCTGCGCCCGGAGTGGCTGGCCAGCGAAACCGGCATGTCGGTGCGCAGCCTCTATCGGCTGTTTGCGGAAAAGGGGCTGGTGGTAGCGCAATATATCAAGAATCGTCGGCTCGATTTGTGCGCCCGCGCGCTGCAAAGCGCCCATGATGACGAAAAGCTGGCGGGGATCGGCTACAGCTGGGGCTTCAGCGATCATAGCCATTTTTCCACCGCCTTTAAGCAGCGCTTCGGCGTCTCGCCGGGGGAGTATCGCAAGCGCTGCCGATAGCTATTTTTTCAGCCATTTGCCGTTAAGGCCCTTCACGTACTCGCCCGGCTGCGCCCTGGCGACCAGCTTCTGACCGGCCATTTTCGCCACCTGATCCACCGGTAGATTATTGTCATCCGCCAGCTGCTGATAGCTGTCGCTGCGGGCGGCGTTGATCTGCTTCACCAGCTCAAGAGTTTCTTTATCCTGACGCAGCGGTTCAAGATAGCCGTTGAGGGTTTCGCCGACCCGCCCCTGCTGGCGAGCCTCATTCAGGGTCAGGGCCTGCGCCTGAGCGCTGAACAGCACCAGCGCCAGCGCCGCGGTTACCAGTCGTATTCTCATCATCGCCTCAGAACAGATCGCTACGGGATTTGAGCAGATTCTCAACGTCTTTATCCAGCTTGATATGAATTTCATGCTCAATTTTGACGTTCATATTGATGGTGATCGGCTCTTTCGATGCCGCGATTTCAATACGCGGCGTACAGCCCGCCAGCAGCGCGGTGGCCAGAAAGGCGGCGAATAGTTTGATCATTATTGTTGTTCCTTACAGGTATGACTGTCCTGACAGCGCGGCGCGGGCAGCCTGGCGTTCTGCTCCAGCCACGCCTGCAGATTGTCGCCGAAACGCAAGCTGCGCCACAGGTCAAAGATATTCTCTTCATGGGAGTAGTTTAAGTGCACCGTATTGCTTTTGCCTTCTACCCGGCTGGTGCCGCTAATCGTCGCCTTCAGCGTCAGCACGCCGAGGTTATCGAGGTTGATCCGCGTCCACGAGGTGGCCACTTCCATATAGCGCAGCCAGTTAATGGCCGCCCCGGCGGAGACGTTGTCAGCCACCAGCGCGTCTGCCGTGTCTTTATCAAGACGCATCGTCATCGGCCCCGGATTGCTGAACCAGCCGTCCTTGATAATCCATTTATCGTTATCCAGCCACAGCGGCAGCGCACCGTTAAACGGGCCGGACACGGCGAACTGCTTCACTTTAATCGCGCTAATTAACTCGCTGCTGGAGATATTTTGCAGACGCAGCAGCGCCGGATCGTGCTGCGGCATCCGCAGCTGCTGCATGGTCAGCTTGCCGCCGAGAATATCGACGCTGACGTTGCTCAACTGTAAAGGTGCGTCTTCACTCCAGGGATATGCGCCCTGGAGATCCGCCGTCAGATTGCGCGCGGTGAACTGGTTGACGACTTCGCCGATGCGCAGCGATACCGGATGGCGGGTGCCAAGCTGCCAGGTGGCGTCGCTAAAGCGGAACGGCAGCACAAAATCGACGCCGTTGATCTGGTTATCCGGCATCCAGGCGCTGCCGTCTTTGAGCACACCGTGACCGCCCGCCTCGAAGCCCTGTTCGGCGGCGGCAGAGAATGCCACCTGCGCGTAGAGCGTTCCCTCACGCAGGTTCATCTTCCACTCCGGCGGCACCAACGGCTGGAAAACGGTCAGCGACTGTTTTGGCCACCACGCCTCACCGCGCAGACGTTCGCCGTCCCAGCGCCCGGTAACGCGCACGGGGCCAATTTTTTGCGCATGCAGGGAGCCGCTGAACCGGAACCAGGTCGGATCGCGGCCATCAATGTTGAACTTAAGCGTTGACGGCGGCAGTTCGCTGCCGCCGCTGAAGGTGGTTTTCCCGGCATCCAGCGACAGCGCGCCGGTCAGTTTGGGATGCTGCTCATCGCGCAGCCAGTGGATCGGTTTTTCCAGCGTCAGGCGCGGGGTACTCACCAGCATGGATCCATACTGCAGCTTATCGAAACCGGTCGACAGGCTGTTGAGTACAATGGCGCTATCAACCCATTCGCCCGCGCCTTTAACATCCCAGCGCGCCTGCATCGGGGTGAAATGGCCATCGCCCCAGTAGCGCCACTGCCAGCGGCCGCGGTCGGGCATAAAGTTGTCGGCCTGGCCATCAAGATGCAGGATAAAATCCCCCATCTCCTGCTCATGGGCGCGCAGAATAGCCTGCAGGCGGCCATCAACGCCCTGTTGCGTCACTTTGACGCCCGCCAGAGGCCAGCGGATTTCATCGATATTCAACGAATCGATGACCCGCCCGCGCGAACGCAGCAGCGCGCCGGGGTGAAAATTGAGCACCGGCGCGGTAAGCGGCCCGCTCAGCTGCGCGGGCAGTCGGGCATAAAAAATCAGATCGCCGAGCTTGGCCTCGCCGGTCAGCTGTAGCGGCATGTCGCTGCTGTCCATGCTCAGCTTACCGGGGCCGATATTCAGCACGGCGTTGCCCTTCCCGGCCTGGCCCTGAGTGAGCACGTTAAGACGCCCGCTGACCTGCATCTGCTCGGTGCCCTGCTGCCAGTTGCCCAGCGAAAGCGCAACCCGGCCGCTCAACGCGTTGCCCGCGTATTCGGTGTGCCAGCGGCCATCGCTGATGACGATACGATCCGGGGTGATTTCCCACGGCAGGTCAAGCATCGGCTCCACTTCACCGCGCGGCGTGACCAGCAGCTGCCCGCGGTTCTTCTGCCACTCCAGCTCGGCATCGACAAGACCGGGAGTTTGTGGAAATTCAAAGGTGCTGAACAGGTGGCCGTCGACCGGCAAACCGTCCGGCACCAGCGGCATCTGAAACTCGCCCACCAGCTTCACCGGCGCCTGATCTTCCACCAGACGCGCGGAAAAATCACTGACCGTCAGCGCCTGGCCGCGCAGCCGCGCCTGGAGGGTAACCTCTTTACCGGCATAGCCGATATCCTGCTGCTGCGGCGTCAGCGACATCACCAGCCGCCCCTGCCATTTCTCCCACGGTGACAGGCGCAGATTGTCAATCGTCAGCCAGCTGTAAGGGAGCATTGATTGCCATTCGGCGAGGGTTTTCGGCGCCCCCGGCGCGGCTTCGCTGTCCGGGAGCTTGTTCAGGCAGGCGCTGTTTATATCCAGCTCGCTGATATGTAAACGCCAGCGGCTGGGACGCGAGAGCGAGGCATTGGCGACGCGCGCGATTTCGCAGTCGCCGACCAGGTAGCGCAGATCCGGAATACGCAGCGCGGAGCGCGTCAGTCGCGGGCTTTCATTAAGTGAGATTCGGGTTCCCGCCGGTAGCCAGATACCTGCCAGCGTGGGCACCCAGTGGGTGAGCGTTAATAGCAAAGCCAGCGGTAGCAGCACGAGGGCTAATAATAGCGCGATGGCGGCTTTATATTTACCCTTCATGGGCAGCTAATATCCTGATTCGAAATAAGTAAAAGCCGAGAGGCCGCTATTGTGGCACGTTCGACCTGTGAGTTAAAGTTTCCATCCCGTTTAAGCGTAGTCGCCGCCATCTGATTCACCAGCCGGCTATTTAGCCGGGGTTTAGTTTTCGCCTGCGACACTGGTCCACACCTGCGAACGTAAACGGATGGTGCTGTGGACTTAATTATCTCGCTGATGGAATACGCTCAGAGCCGCTATTCATTGGTATTGCTGATGGTTTTCCTGCTGACGTTCACGAAATCTTGCGCCGTTATCTCGCTGCTGATCCCCGGCACCTCCGGACTGCTGCTGTTCGGCACCCTGGCATCGGCCAGCGTCGGCCATTTTTTGTTAATGTGGATGAGCGCCAGCCTCGGCGCCATCGGCGGATTCTGGCTCTCGTGGCTGACGGGCTACCGCTACCGGCACCATCTGCATCGTATACGCTGGCTTAATGCCGAACGCCTCGCTCGCGGCCAGCTGTTCCTGCGCCGCCACGGCGGGTGGGCGGTCTTTTTTAGCCGCTTTCTCTCTCCGCTGCGCGCCACCGTACCGCTGGTCACCGGCGCCAGCGGGACCTCTCTCTGGCAGTTTCAGCTCGCTAACGTCAGTTCAGGTTTACTCTGGCCTCTGATCCTGCTGGCGCCAGGGGCGCTGAGCCTCAACTTTTAATGAAACGTATTGTCTTTTAAAGAGATTTCTTAACTCTACGATATGCTCTAGAATTAATACTATAACCTGCTGATTAAACTAGTTTTTAACATTTGTAAGATTATTTTAATTATGCTACCGTGACGGTATTATCACTGGAGAAAAGTCTTATGAAAATCGCTGTATACAGTACGAAACAGTACGACAAGAAGTATCTGCAGCACGTCAATGATGCATACGGCTTTGAACTGGAATTTTTTGACTTCCTGCTAACCGAAAAGACCGCCAAAACCGCCAACGGCTGTGAAGCGGTGTGCATCTTCGTAAACGATGACGGTAGCCGCCCGGTACTCGAAGAACTGAAAGCCCACGGCGTGAAGTACATCGCGCTGCGCTGCGCGGGCTTCAACAACGTTGATCTCGATGCCGCGAAAGAGCTGGGCCTGCGCGTGGTGCGCGTCCCGGCCTACTCGCCGGAAGCGGTCGCAGAGCACGCGATCGGCATGATGATGTCGCTGAACCGCCGTATTCATCGCACCTATCAGCGCACCCGCGACGCGAACTTCTCCCTTGAAGGACTAACCGGTTTCACCATGCACGGTAAAACCGCCGGCGTTATCGGCACCGGTAAAATCGGCGTCGCCGCGCTGCGCATTCTGAAAGGCTTCGGTATGCGTCTGCTGGCGTTTGATCCCTACCCAAGCGCCGCCGCGCTGGATATGGGCGTGGAGTATGTCGATCTTGAAACCCTGTACCGGGAGTCTGACGTTATCTCCCTGCACTGCCCGCTGACCGATGAAAACTACCATTTGTTGAACCATGCCGCGTTCGATCGCATGAAAGACGGGGTGATGATCATCAACACCAGCCGCGGCGCGCTCATCGATTCGCAGGCAGCAATCGACGCCCTTAAGCATCAGAAAATTGGCGCGCTGGGGATGGACGTGTATGAGAACGAACGCGATCTGTTCTTTGAAGATAAGTCTAATGACGTGATTCAGGATGATGTGTTCCGCCGTCTCTCTGCCTGCCATAACGTCCTGTTTACCGGTCACCAGGCGTTTCTGACCGCGGAAGCGCTGATCAGCATTTCACAAACCACCCTCGACAACCTGCGTCAGGTGGATGCTTGCGAAACCTGCCCTAACGCGCTGGTCTGATATTCCTTTCCCTTTTGTGCTCCTCCTCTGCGGGGGGCACATTCAGATAATCCCCACAGTAATCGCCTGCGATAAAGTTACAATTCCCTTCATTTATTAATACGATAAATATTTATGGAGACTAAATGAACAAGTTTGCTGCGCTGCTGGCGGCTGGAATGTTGCTATCGGGCTGCGTTTATAACAGCAAGGTGTCAACCAGAGCGGAACAGCTTCAGCATCACCGTTTTGTGCTGACCAGCGTTAACGGGCAGCCGCTGAATGCCGCGGATAAGCCGCAGGAGCTGAGCTTCGGCGAAAAAATGCCCATTACGGGCAAGATGTCTGTTTCAGGTAATATGTGCAACCGCTTCAGCGGCACGGGCAAAGTCTCTGACGGCGAGCTGAAGGTTGAAGAGCTGGCGATGACCCGCATGCTCTGCACGGACTCGCAGCTGAACGCGCTGGACGCCACGCTGAGCAAAATGCTGCGCGAAGGCGCGCAGGTCGACCTGACGGAAACGCAGCTGACGCTGGCGACCGCCGACCAGACGCTGGTGTATAAGCTCGCCGACCTGATGAATTAATAGTTACCGCAGCTTCCGCCTGCCAGCGCCTGCTCGCTGCAGCGCTTGCCGTTCGGCAATGCGCACATGCCGATAGCGGAGCCATCAAGCTGGCGGGCGACCGATAACGAGCCGCCAACCATGGCGCAGTTTGCCTGGCCGGAGCTGCTCATCGCGGCACGCATTCCCGGCGACACGTGCGCCGCCGTTGCCTGCTGAACAGGTTCATCATTGCTACTACACGCCGACAGTAACAGCGCAGCACATCCCACTAAAAACGCAGCTCGCATCTTCTCTCCCCTCAGATACATCTTAAAATGAACAAGCCTAAGGATAATAGGCAGCTCAGCGCGCCGCGTCGAGAGGCGAAGTACGTATTTATGCGCTGTATTAACATTTATTAGCAAATTTTTTTGGTCTCCTTTTATTCATCCTCAGTTTCAGAACGCAAAGCGCCCTCACTATGTCATCCATGATGAGGGCGCCGTTTCGGTTTGTATTTCAGGCTATTAAATTTAACTCACTGCGCAATCCGTGGTCTGGTAAATCACCACCTTAGAACAGAGCTTAGCCTTTTAATCACTTGAAACACCTCGAATAATATTTGAATTACGCATAACAAACGCGTGAAAACGTGACAAGATTACGCCCGTCATACCACCGTTTCTGTCCAGATAGTACCCATAGCGCACAACAGTCTGGCCAGTACCTGGCGGAACGATGAAGTCCATTGACTGAATTTCCATACTCTCATTTTCCTGCTTATATAAAACGCCATCAATAGAGAGCGCACAGGTCATGGGGCCACCACCCGAAGTAGCGCCGGTACCCAGCATGAGAATACAGTACCCTAGTTTACCCATACTCAACGAGCCACCTTCATAACTCCTGTACTCCATACCTGCCGTTAATTTACCTCCACCCGTAATATTAATTGAGTCGTCCTGGCGAAGCGCGCCTAAAAGCTGCACTCGTTGCTCGAACGGCTGGCGATCAACAGCAAGCAAATCGAACCAGGCCCATTGTGCTTTCGCAATTCGACGGGAGCGGTGCTGAGCAATATTGATTGCCCACGAGCCGACGTCTCCAATAATCTTATTAGCCCTTACGGTGCCCAGGATATTACAACTCTCATTAATAACTACATTATTTAAAGTACCTGTATCAGCCTGTATTTCACCGCGAACCACAACGTTATTGAATTCACTACTTCCGCTCTTGGTAATACTCCAGCCTCTCCATCCGGCCACATAATTAGTAGAGGAAAGTCGATCTGTGATTTTGGCAATATCAATCGTGCCGTTTTTAATTCGCGCCGAATCAATATACAGCTCGTTACCTTCCGCAATCATCACCGGCACGGCGGCTTTGCTGGTGGCATTAAAAATAGAGAAACGATCAGCATTAAAAATGATGTCACTTGTCGAACCATCACTGGCTAATACCATCCCTGCGCCAACTCTCTTATCACCTTTTGTTTCAACTTTAA
>NZ_VOJB01000005.1:0-642 GCF_007910085.1 Klebsiella sp. ME-303
TTTTTGATTTCGCTCACCAGCTCGAAGGCCGCCATCGGGGTGAGAATGCCGGACATGTCCTTAATCGCGATGGAATCGACGCCGGTCTCCAGCAGCTGTTCGGTCAGGTCGAGCCAGGTCTGCAGGGTGTGGGCCGGACTGGTGGTGTAGGAGAGCGTGCCCTGGGCGTGGGCGCCGTGGCTGCGCACCGCCTGCAGGGCGGCCTGCATATTGCGCGGGTCGTTCATGGCGTCGAAGACGCGGAACACGTCCATGCCGTTTTTGACGGCGCGCTCGACGAAGCGCTGCACCACGTCATCGGCGTAGTGGCGGTAGCCGAGCAGGTTCTGGCCGCGGAGCAGCATCTGCAGCGGGGTCTTCGGCATGGCCTTTTTGAGCTCGCGCAGGCGGACCCAGGGGTCCTCGCCGAGGAAGCGGATGCAGGCGTCAAAGGTGGCGCCGCCCCAGCATTCAAGGGACCAGTAGCCCGCGTCATCGAGGGCGGCCGCAACGGGGAGCATATCGTCGAGGCGCAGGCGGGTGGCGAAAAGGGACTGGTGGGCGTCGCGCAGGACGACATCGGTAATGGCAACGGTCATGGATTCCTCCGTGAATTAAGGGTTAAGTCGGCGATGGTGGTGGATAGCGGCGGCAATCACCGGC
>NZ_VOJB01000050.1:0-37595 GCF_007910085.1 Klebsiella sp. ME-303
CCCATGCCGAACTCAGAAGTGAAACGCCGTAGCGCCGATGGTAGTGTGGGGTCTCCCCATGTGAGAGTAGGGAACTGCCAGGCATCAAACAAGTGAAGAGCCCATCCTGACGGATGGGCTTTTTGAGTTTTTGTCGTCTGAACCGACCGGACATCGGTTTACCCATAAAACCTATCTCCGCGGTCATTTCTGCCTTTTACTCCCTGCTTTCATCCACATCTTCATAATAATAACCTGCCGGTTTTATGCGGGCTCTCTGTATAAATATACAGAAGATTCCACTAGCCACACTTCAGTCTTATGTACCAGGCTTATAACGTGTATCAGCCAGCCCGTGAGAAAATAATGGCCATTAAGCCTTTTAATTACCAGCAAGACTTTTCCAGCATCGATTTTCGCCAGCATCCGGAGTTTTATCAGGTAGGAAGAGGTGAACAGGGCGTGTTGTTGGTTGAACCCTATAAAAGCGAAATTCTTCCCTACTGGCGCTATAAAGATGAAGCATCGGCGATTGAATCTGCGAGGAAAATTTATCAGCTCTTCGAGTTCTATCGACAGCAGAATGATTTTGTCGGTATGGATATGGCGCGCAAATTTATTCAGATGGGCTACACCCGGGCAAGGCGTTATGCCAATTACAAAGGCGGTAAAAAATACGCGAAGGAGGGGCACCTGAATTCGCGAGGTAATGATCCTGTTAAGGCGGCAGCTGCGGCAGTTTTCAAACAATGGTGGGATAAGCTTCGTCAGGATGAAGATTATCTCCAGCGAAAAAAGAAACATCAGGCTCATTGGGGATAATTTTCAGCATCGATCTTCCCGCCCCACATAAATTTGTGCCGCAATATCGCCTGTATAAAAACCTGTTCTGGCCCGCTATTCACCATATTTCACTTTGCTAATCCTGAAGAATCTCCTTTTAATCGCGAAAACCTGCAGTACGAAAAAAAATGTGAATGGCATCACAAACTAAAAAATAACAATTATATAACATTTAATTTACTAATCGATTTGTCTGATTGAGCGGGGTCACCCGACGCGGCAGATTGCAGTCTTTGCTGGAGCAGAATTACAATGACAGAAAGCAGTATTAGCGAACGCGGATCCCAGGATCAGGGTGATACCCGGCGCCGTATATGGGCAATTGTGGGGGCGTCATCAGGGAATTTGGTGGAATGGTTTGATTTCTACGTCTATTCATTTTGCTCACTCTACTTTGCGCACATCTTCTTTCCTTCTGGCAACACCACTACGCAATTGTTACAAACTGCAGGGGTATTTGCGGCGGGTTTTCTGATGCGTCCGATCGGGGGATGGATATTCGGGCGCATTGCCGATCGTCGTGGACGTAAAACCTCTATGCTTATCTCCGTATGCATGATGTGTTTTGGTTCACTGGTGATTGCCTGCCTGCCGGGTTATGCAACGATAGGGACCTGGGCCCCGGCTCTGCTGCTACTTGCACGCCTGTTCCAGGGCCTGTCCGTTGGCGGAGAATACGGTACCAGCGCGACCTATATGAGCGAAGTCGCGGTGGAAGGAAAGAAAGGTTTCTATGCCTCATTTCAATACGTCACGCTGATTGGTGGGCAACTTCTGGCCGTGCTTGTTGTGGTTGCCTTGCAGCAGATCCTCAGCGATGAAGAGCTTCATGCCTGGGGATGGCGTATCCCGTTTGCTCTTGGCGCAGTCCTGGCTATTGTTGCCCTGTGGCTGAGACGACAGCTGGACGAAACGTCTCAACAGGAAACGCGCGCGTTAAAAGAAGCGGGATCGTTTAAAGGATTATGGCGTAACCGTAAGGCATTTATCATGGTGCTCGGATTCACTGCCGCAGGGTCGTTAAGCTTTTATACCTTTACAACCTATATGCAGAAATATCTGGTCAACACCGCAGGCATGAGCGCGGGTACCGCCAGCATGATTATGACCGCTGCCTTATTTGTTTATATGCTTGTTCAGCCGCTTTTCGGCGCGCTTTCGGATAAGATTGGCCGCCGGACCTCAATGCTCTGTTTTGGCGTACTCGTCACCGTCTTCACTGTCCCGATTCTCAATGCATTACAGAACGTGAGTTCACCGTATGCGGCATTTGCTTTAGTGATATGCGCCCTGTTGATAGTAAGCTTCTATACCTCAATCAGCGGCATTCTGAAGGCCGAAATGTTTCCGGCTCAGGTTCGTGCCCTGGGGGTTGGACTCTCTTATGCGGTGGCCAATGCGCTATTTGGCGGCTCGGCAGAGTATGTCGCGCTGTCGCTAAAATCAGCGGGAATTGAGCACGCCTTTTACTGGTACGTGACCGTCATGGGCGCGATTGCCTTCCTGGTCTCCCTGACGCTGCATCGTAAAGGCAAGGGGCTACGTTTGTAGCATTACTGATGTGCCAGCTGCCATACCGCATAGCCGGTAGTGGCACCTGCCACATCCCAGGCAAAATCTTTCCAGCTCCAGCCGCTCCCTGACGGGCGGCTGTCCCATAGCTCCTTCGATGCCCCTAAGCTCACGGAAAACATAAAGCCTATAGCGGCACTCCGGTCGCGGCTATAGCCCTGATGCTGGGCATATTCGTTGCCTGCGGCGGAAAGCATGGCTGAGGCGAGGAAGTGTTGGGCTTTATCCTGGCCGCTCCATGAATCATTAGCCATATGGCTGCAGCCAGTCAGTAATAATAGTGGGGCAATAAGCATGATGACGCGCATACTAATTCCAGAAAAAGCCCCGCAGGGCGGGGCGTGAATTCAGAGAATACGGCTGATAAGGCGGTCGATTCGGATACGTCGCAGACGCCTGATCAGTTTGCGTACCTTTATCGGGTAATCGGCAATACTTTGTAGATCGCGATAGTGCTGAACGATCGTAGTATGTTTGCGGATGAGATTGAGCTCTTTTTCACGCATTGCGCCGAGCTGGTGTTTTGGATCGTGGATAAGTATCGCGTTTTCCAAATCCAGCCGCCATGCGCGCGGGTTCAGGTTATTGCCGGTCAGCAGCATCCATTCGTCATCAACCCACATGCCTTTCAGGTGGTAGCTGTTATCGTCGTCCTTCCATAAACGGACAATCAGCTGATCGGTATTGACATAATACTGCAGTCGGCTCAGGAAGCGTCGCAGATTGATTTCGTAAAGATAGGGCAGCGCTCCGATAATTTTAAACGGCTGATCTTCCGGAATATAGAAATCATTAGCGGTTTTATCACCAACGATAATTTCGACTTTCTTCCCGCTACGCAGCAGCTGGATGATATTACGTACCAGCAGAGCGGGCAGGTTGAAATAGGGGGTGCAGATAGTCAGCTTATGCTCAGCGCAGGGCATCAAATGAAAAATGGTTTTATTCAGCAGACTCGTCTTCCCGAGGCCCACTAACGGAGTGACCGACAGCTGGTCATCGTCAGCATTGCCGATAAAATGATAGCTGCTATCGCGGAGCTCCTGGCGATACTGGCGGATGTCATTTTTGATTTCCGGACTTTTTGGCCGATCGGCCCTGTCAAGGCGGTTAACGCCACGCCCTTGCACCAGGTTATTCTCAACCCAGTCGAACATCACATCAGCCATTTTACCGTTGCGAATGCACTGGTAGCGGTCGTAGCGATACTTATCGTGTTGATGCAGGTAAACATCATTCAGACTGGCGCCGCTGTAGAGAACGCTGTCATCAATGATAAAACCTTTGAAGTGGAGGACGCCGAGCGCTTCCCGGGTATTGACCGGAACGCCATAAACCGGGATATCGACACCGGGATTTTCCTGCGCCATGCGGCAGTACCAGTCGGCATTGGTGTTTGACGCCGCGACGCCAATACGCCCGCGCTGGGCGCGATGCCAGTCGACCAACACCTGAACATCTAATTCGGGACGCTGACGCTTAGCGTCATAGAGCGCCTGCAAAATTCCTTTGCCGCCATCATCCTGTTCCAGATAAAGCGCAATGATACAAATACGCTGGGTGGCTTGAGCTATCCTGGCCAGTAACGCTTGCCGAAAATCTGCCGGAGCGTAAAAGAACTCGATATCATCAACTGACTGAGAAAGCTTAGGGAGTTGGGCAAGGTGTTGTTGATGTTTATTGCGTTTAAATTTTGACAACATCACAGTGCGTTTCTTCTCTGTTTATTGAAGGGTCTTCTGTACCATGCAGACGACGTAAGCGGGCAATAATACCATTACTACCCGTTAAAGTAGTCAACAATTGCGGCCAGCCGTTTGTAATTGCTCAGGTACAAGCTGTAGAGACAAACTGACAATTCCATCTTCAAGCTGAATATCAACCGAGAATCCTAGCTTTCTGGCGAGTCCGATCATGCCTTTATTATTCGGCATGGTAATGCCATTCAAACGCTGCAGGCCGTGGTTTTGCGTGTAGATAATCAGCTTTTCCAGGAGCTTGCGGCCTAACCCCATACCCTTCAGGTCGGAGCGCACCAGTACAGCAAACTCGGCATCGATATTATCCGGATCGGAGATCGCTCGCGTTACGCCGAGGATCTCGTTCCCCTCGGCGGTGGTGCGCACAGCAACAAAGGCCATTTCTCGATCGTAGTCGATCTGCGTCATATTGGCTAAATCATCATGAGTAAATTCGTTGATTTCGCTGAAGTAACGATAATAAAGATCTTCTTTCGTGACCTGAGCGATAAAGGCCATAAGCTGCGGCTCATCTTCCGGGAGGATGGGACGGAAAAGACAGCGTTCGCCATTCTTCATCACCACCCACTCCTCCTGCTGCTGAGGGTAAGGGCGTATGGCCAGGCGACTTTCACTATCGCCGGTAAACGGTGCGAGAGTTAACGTGACATCAAGCGCGGTAAACTCGTGGCCGGAAGCCAGAAGAGGGTGAATATCCAGGCGCTGTATTTCCGGACAGTCGACGATCAGATTCGATACCTGTACCAGAAGCTGGCTCAGGCCAGGAATATCGAGAGGGCGCAGCGCGCTGCGGCCGCGCACTTTTTTACTTTTGATGGCCTGGATAACCAGATAGCGCGCAAGGTTCATATTCAGCGGCGGGAGCGCGACGGCGGCCTGATCCTCAGCCCGCCATTCGACGCCGCCTTCTCCCAGCATGATCAGCGGCCCAAAAACCGGATCGTGCTCAACGACAACCCGCAGCTCCTGCGCCCCGGCGCGATTAGCCATGCTTTGCACCAGCAGCCCGTGAATACGCGCCTGAGGCCAGGTCATTTTGACGCGATCGATAATCGCGTCCGCGGCCTGCTGTACCTCTGTAGCCGTGCGCAGATAAAGCATAACCCCCTGAACTTCCGACTTGTGCGGAATATCAGGCGAGCGCAGCTTCAGAGCGACGGGGTAGCCAATCTGCTCGGCAATATGTACAGCCTCGGCGCTATCGGCGGCAATCCACGTCGGCAGGGTATGAATACCGTAAGCGTGCAGAACGGGGCTCACTTCATGGGTATCCAGCGACGTTGCGCCTTCATTCATTGCCCGTTGCAGCAGGTTGTGCGCTTCGGCAGCGTTAGTGGTTAACGAATCTGACAGGACCGGGGTTTCCCTGAGCTGTTTCTGGTTACGCCGGTACTCCACCATGTGCATAAAAGCGGTAATGGTTCCTTCAGGCGTTCGATAGGTCGGCAGCCCCGCATCGCTAAACAGGCGCCGGGCTTCTTGTGAAGAGAACTCACCGCACCAGTTGGTAAGAACCGTAACGTATTTGCCGCGCGGGTGGCGCTTCAGGGCGTCAATCAACGCCAGCGCGCTCTCTGTTCCCGGTGCGGCAGCGCTGGGAGAGTGGATCACCAGCAGCGCATCGTAGTCATGGCTATCCAGCAGTACGTTCAACGCTTTGAGGTAATGCTCGCTGCTGGCGTCATCGCGGAGATCCAGCGGGTTGGCGATATCGATGGTTTCAGGTAATGCCTGACGGAGAGCGCTGCTGGTCTCTTCGCTGAGCGCGGCGAGTTTGCCGTTACGCAGCCAGAGCTCATCCAGCGCCAGCGCAGCCGGAGCGGCGCCGTTGCTGATTATCATCAGTTTCTCGCCGCGCAGCGGGCGCATGTGGCTGAGGGTTTCGACCGCTGAGAACAGCTCGTGCGTGTCCTGTACGCGCAATAAACCTGCGCGCTGAATAGCGGCGTCCCAGGCCGGATCCATGCCAGAGTTGACGTGCAGAAGCTTCTGCGCAGCCGGACTGCGTCCGCTTTTAATCACCAGAATCGGCTTATTACGCGATGCGCTACGGGCCGCTGAGACAAAACGACGGGCATCGCTGAGGTGTTCGAGATAAAGCAAAATGGCGCTGGTTTTACTATCGCGAGCGAGGAAATCAAGCAGGTCATCAACGTCGATGTCCAGACTATCCCCCAGCGCAATAAAGTAAGAAAAACCCATCTCGCGCTGCTGGGCCCAGTCGAGGATGGTATTGGAGACCGCCGCCGATTGCGAAATAAACGCCAGTTTGCCGCGATGAATAGGCACCGGCGAAAAGCTGGCGTTGAGGCCCTGCCACGGCGCAAGCAGGCCAAGGCTGTTAGGGCCGAGCAGACGCATCTGGTAGCGGGAGGCGCATTCAAGCAGCGCGGGATACTGTTCGGGGATGGAGGAGAGAATGATGCAGGTTTTGCACCCTTTTTGCCCCAGCGCTTCCAGCAGCTCAAGATTTCGGCGGGCGTTAGTACAAAGCACGGCGAGATCGGGCGTGAAGGGCAGACTGTCGACGTCAGGCCAGGCCAGTACGCCCTGAACCGCTTTCCACGCTGGCGTTACGGGGAGAACGGGGCCGCTAAATCCGCCCGCCAGCAGGTTGCGCATCATCAGATAACCGGCGCGCTGTGGTTTCATTGATGCGCCAATAACGGCGATCGACTTTGGCCGCAGCAATGCTTCCAGGCCTCGTTGGCTCATACCGGTCTCCTTTGATCCCCAGTGACCGAATGATTTTAAACGTTTTCTGTCAGTTGTGCTGTGATACTACCCTTATGCTGAGTTTTTCCTGCCAGGTAGCGCGTTCTGAATAAGCTGAAGTGCTCGCCAAGGGCCGTGGCTGCGCTTTTATCTCCCGCGAGATCCAGCAGCGCAATCGCGACTTCGGCAGTACAGTATTGGCCTTCTGCGTGAGCTTCCCGCAGGTGATAAGCGGAGATACGCGACAGATCGACGGAAATCATCGGCAGCGCGTCAAGCCAGGGGCTTTTGCGGAACATTTTTCGCGCTTCGGGCCAGGTGCCGTCGAGCATGATAAACAGCGGTGGTTTACCCGGGAGCGGGGAATCAAGAACCTGACGCTCTGGGCCAGCATAAGAGGCAGGAAAAACCACTATCGGCTGATATTGCGCGTCGGCGACGAGATCGAGAAGCGCCTGCGGCGGTTCGGTTCGTGACCACTGAAAGGCCTCCGTATCCGGCAGGATATCGGCAATCAGGCGGCCGGTATTGCTGGGCTTCATTGGCTCGGTATCGAACATCACCAGGCAAAAACGGCTGGCGGCGGCAGCCGGCTTGAGGGTGGCGCAAAGGCACTGCTTCAACGGCAGCAAGCAACGCTGGCAGCGGTGGATACGGTTGCCGCGAGCAAGAAAAGGCCGGGTGGCGCGCGCGAGGCGTTCGGCGCGAAGGCGAAGGACGGCGTTATCAGTCATGGGGATCGCTAAGAAAAAACGCCATTGTCGCAGAGGAGAAAACGGGGCACAAGCGGTGCCCCGTGAGGTTTACTGCTGGCCTGCTTCGTTTAGCCAGCTATCGAAAGGTGCTTTAGGTACGGCGCCATTGAGCATGTCGATAACTTCGCCATTTTTAAACATCATAATGGTCGGGATGCTGCGAATGCGGAAGCGAGCGCTCAGTTCACGCTCCATTTCGGTATTCACTTTCACGAAACGCATTTCGCCGCTGCGTTCTTCAGCCACATCTTCAAAGATTGGCGCAAAGTTACGGCAGGGGCCACACCACGGCGCCCAGAAATCAACAACCACGGGCAGATCGTCCTTCAGCAGTTTATCCAGCGTTACCCCGGTCGCGTTGATCACATCGCCATCAAAAAGATCGTGACCGCAGCGCCCGCATTTCGCGCCATCGGCGCTACGATCGTCGGGGATGCGGTTCAGAGCCTGACAACTGGCACAAACGGTATTCATAACTAACCTCTGGTTATGGGTTGCAGCGCGGCACGTGGCCGATTTGTTTCTGTAATGTTACATATTATCGATGCACTGCGAATAAAGGACAATGAGTTTTATTCAATGAATACGATAGACTCAGGCTTTTAAATGAAATAATGGCTAAGTGATGGCACATCGGGTAATCTGCGCGCTTCGCGCAGCGCAGGTGGAGAAAATGAATGAGCGACGACGAACTGAAAAATAAAAGCGGCAAGGTCAAAGTGATGTATGTCCGCAGTGATGATGATTCTGACCGACGTACCCATAACCCGCGTACCGGGAAGGGCGGGGGACGTCCAGGAAAGTCTCGTGTTGACGGTCGTAACCGCCCTGCGCGCGATGAAAAAGAGAGCCGCGGTGGCGATCGTAGACGTGACGATCGCAAGCGTGAAGGCTTTGGCGGCGAGGGCTCCTCTCCGTGGCGTACCGTATCCCGCGCGCCGGGCGATGAGGCGCCGGTAAAAGCGGATCACGGCGGGATCAGCGGAAAAAGCTTTATCGATCCTGAAGTACTGCGCCGCCAGCGCGCGGAAGAAACCCGCGTTTATGGTGAAAACGCCTGCCAGGCGCTGTTCCAGAGCCGTCCGGACGCTATCGTTCGCGCCTGGTTTATCCAGAGCGTGACCCCGCGCTTCAAAGAAGCTCTACGCTGGATGGCGGCGAATCGTAAAGCCTATCACGTGGTCGATGAAGCAGAGCTGGCGAAAGCGTCCGGCACTGAACACCACGGCGGGGTTTGCTTCCTGATTAAAAAGCGCCACGGCACTTCCGTTGAGCAGTGGGTGGCTAAATCCGACGCTGAAGATTGTGTTCTGGCGCTGGAAGATGTCGGCAACCCGCATAACCTCGGCGCGATTATGCGCAGCTGTGCGCACTTTGGCGTCAAAGGCGTGATTGTGCAGGATGCCGGCGTTATGGAGTCCGGCGCCGCGATTCGTACTGCGGAAGGCGGCGCGGAGCACGTTGAGCCGATTACGGGCGACAGCTTCATCGATACGCTCGAGCGCTTCCGTAAAGCGGGCTACGCGATTGTTTCTACTTCCAGCCATAACGGGACTCCGCTGTTCAAAGCCGAGCTGCCGAAGAAAATGGTGCTGGTGTTAGGGCAGGAGAGTGACGGTCTTTCTGACGCCGCTATCTCCAGCGCCGATCTGAACATCGCGATTGAAGGCACCGGCAACGTTGAAAGCCTGAACGTGTCCGTAGCAACCGGCGTGCTGCTGGCTGAATGGTGGCGGCAGAACAAGGCGTAACACCTTGTCTCAGAGTCAAAATGCCAGCGTAATGCTGGCATTTTCATTTTCAGAGCTATTCGCTTTCAGCCGGTAGCCTGGGCAGCCAGTCAATGGGCGCTTCGCCGCGTTCGGTCAGCCACTGATTCGCCTGCACGAAATGATTACTGCCAAAGAACCCGCGGTGGGCGGAGAGGGGCGACGGGTGCGGCGCTTTGAGCACGCAGTGGCGCTGGCGATCGATTATCGCGCCTTTCTTCTGCGCATGCGAACCCCACAGCAGAAAGACGACGCCTTCCCGATGCTGGTTAATCAGCGAAATGACTTTATCGGTAAAAGTTTCCCAACCGAGGCTGGCGTGAGAGTGCGCTTGTCCGGCACGTACCGTTAATACGGTATTGAGCAGCAACACGCCCTGGCGCGCCCAGCTTTCGAGATAACCGTGAGTCGGGCGCTGAAAGCCTGGTATCGTCCCTTCCAGTTCCTTGTACATATTCAGCAGCGATGGCGGGATCTGAATGCCCGGTAGAACCGAGAAGGCGAGGCCGTGCGCCTGCCCTGGTCCATGGTAAGGATCCTGGCCGAGAATCACCACTTTAACGTCGCTTAGCTCAGTATAACGAAACGCGTTAAAGACATCTTTTTGCGGGGGATAGATGGTGATTCCCGATTGCCGCTCGTCAGCAACGGTTTTCAGGGTATTAACAAAATAGGGTTGCTGCTTCTCTTCTGCCAGCACGTCATGCCAGGTTAATGGGGCGGTCATTTTGCTCTCCTGCAAAGTGTCATTGCCATAGCTTAACTGCATCTTTCAACATCACAAAATTTGCCCCACGCGATTGACGCTCTTTATGCAAAAAAAATTGAAAACTTACAAATTTATTTGGTAGGTGGCATGGCGTAACTTGATGTAAAACAATAATATCCGCCTATGACCACTTTTGTGATGTGGTTTTTGTTGATTTAAATCAAAGAATGCCGGGTGTACGGCTGATATATATACACTCATAGAACAATGGTTTTACCAATTGGCCGCGAAGGCCAATAATCGAACAAACCCTGCCTGGGAGGCATAAAATGATTACTGGTATCCAAATTACTAAAGCTGCAAACGACGACCTGCTGAACTCTTTCTGGCTGCTGGATAGCGAAAAAGGCGAAGCCCGCTGCCTGTGCGCGAAAGCCGGTTTTGCTGAAGATGACGTGGTTGCAGTGAGCAATCTGGGTGAAATCGAATACCGTGAAATCCCGGTAGACGTGAAGCCTGAAGTCCGCGTTGAAGGCGGTCAGCACCTGAACGTTAACGTGCTGCGTCGCGAAACTCTGCTGGACGCGGTTGAACATCCGGAAAAATACCCGCAGCTGACCATTCGCGTGTCTGGCTATGCGGTACGCTTTAACTCTCTGACTCCGGAACAGCAGCGCGACGTTATCGCCCGTACTTTTACTGAAAGCCTGTAAGATTCCGTTTTAATGTGAAAACGCCGGGATATCCCGGCGTTTTTTTTACTCTTCGTTTGACTTCTGCGGAGCATCCGCTGCGCTTGGTTTACGACGCTTACCAATGTTTTTGGTATCGCGATGGCGTTTTTTCACGCGCGGTTTCTCTTTTTCTTTCTCTTTCTTCTCTGCACGCTTGGCTAAAACCTTCTTGGAAGGTTTACCGGTTTGCTTCTCGCTGGGTGCGCGAGTGGTCGGGCGCAGTTCATCGATGACGCGGGCTTTTAACGGCTCTTCAATATAGCGGCCAATTTTACCCAGCAGCAGATGGTCGTGGGCTTCGACCAGAGAGATGGCCGTTCCCTTTTTACCCGCGCGTCCGGTACGACCGATACGGTGCAGATAGATGTCGGCCGTGCGCGGCAAGTCGAAGTTGAAAACGTGACTGACGTCCGCGATGTCGATCCCGCGCGCGGCAACGTCGGTGGCGATTAACACGTTAATACGGCCATCGGTCAGGCGGCTAATCGCTTCATTACGTTTTGCCTGTACCATCTCGCCTTCCAGCCAGCAGGTGTTGATACCCGCTTCACGCAGCCAGCCCGCCAGCTCATGCACGCGCTCGCGCTTACGGACGAAGACGATAGAACGCGTCGCTTCCGGCTGCTTTAGCAGATGGACCAGCAGCGCGGTCTTATGCTTGACGTCATCGGCGCGGTAATACCACTGGTGAATCTTTTTACGCTCGCGGGTGGAGGGAGTCGCAGAGACTTCCACCGGTTCTTCCAGCAGACGCTCAGCAAAATCTTTAATGGCGTCACCTTCGAGGGTGGCGGAGAACAGCATGGTCTGCTTACGCCAGCGGGTTTCACCGGCAATGTGTTCGATATCCTGCGCGAAGCCCATGTCCAGCATGCGGTCCGCTTCATCAAGGATCAGCGTTTCAACGGCGCGGCAATCAAAGTTTTCTTCTTTAATATATTGCAGCAGGCGACCGGTCGTGGCGACCACGATGTCCTGGTTCTCGCTGAACACTTCGGCATGGTTCATATAGGCGACACCGCCGGTGATCGTGGCGATATCCAGATGAGTATGTTTTGCCAGCTCACGCGCATGGTCGGCAACCTGCATCGCCAGTTCGCGCGTGGGGGTCAGGATAAGAATGCGCGGCGGACCAGACTTCTTGCGCGGAAAATCGAGCAGATGCTGCAACGCTGGCAGGAGATACGCCGCCGTTTTACCGGTGCCGGTCGGGGCTGAACCGAGAATATCACGGCCATCAAGCGCAGGCGGAATAGCGGCGGCCTGAATGGCTGTCGGGCGTGTGAAACCTTTATCCTGGAGGGCGTCCAGCAGGTTTTCGTCGAGTTCAAGTTCGGAAAAAGTCGTTACAGTCATGATCTACCTCTGAGTGGACCGCCGATTATAGACGTTACGGACGCAATGTTCATCTGTTTGTAAGGCTATCTGTTCTCCGGTATTGTGCATAGCCTTAAGCTCAGGAGTTTTTTGCCCGCAAGGTTATCGAGGATGTCCCAGTCGAAGTTCGCGCTGCCGCGCAATGGTTTTACGTTTAAGCAGTTTTTTGTCGCCCACGATCGCTGTGCGATGAAAGTGGGTACCGACGGCATTTTACTCGGCGCATGGGCCCCCATCGCTCAGGTTAAGCGCGTGCTGGATATCGGCGCGGGCAGCGGTCTGTTAGCGCTGATGCTCGCGCAGCGAACCGGCGAGACGGTGATTGTGGATGCCGTGGAGCTGGATGAAGAGGCGGCAGAACAGGCGCGAGAAAACGCCGCGGATTCTCCCTGGGCCGATCGCCTGCAGATTCATCAGGCGGATATTCAGCAATGGCAGCCGCAGCAAACCCGCCGCTATGAGCTGATTGTCAGCAATCCGCCTTTTTTCGCTGAAGGCGTACCTTGCGCCACCTCGCAGCGCGAGCAGGCTCGCTATACCTCCTCCCTCGATCACGCAACATTATTAACCTGCGCCGCCGAGCTTATTACGGAGGAGGGGTTTTTCTGCGTCGTGCTTCCGGTCGACATTGGTAACGCCTTTGTGCAGCGGGCGCAGAATATGGGCTGGCATCTGCGTCTGCGTACCGACGTGGCGGAAACGGAAGTGCGCCCGCCGCATCGGGTTCTGTTGGCTTTTTCGCCGACGGCGGGGGAGGAGTGCTTTAGCGACAGATTGATCATCCGTGGGCCAGAGCAGCAGTATTCCGAAGGATTTACCGCTCTGACCCAGGACTTTTATCTTTTTATGTGAGCCAACGGCGAGAGCACCGACGGCCCGCTCTCCGGCAACTGGTCAGGATAGTCCAGCGTGTAGTGAAGCCCGCGGCTCTCTTTACGCAGCATGGCGCAGCGCACAATCAGCTCGGCAACCTGCACCAGGTTCCGCAGCTCCAGTAAATTATTGGAGACGCGGAAGCGGGCGTAGTATTCGTCCAGCTCCTGCTGCAGCATAGTAATGCGGCGCAGGGCGCGCTCAAGACGGCGGGTGGTGCGCACGATGCCGACATAATCCCACATCAGCAAGCGCAGCTCATGCCAGTTGTGCTGAATCACGACCAGTTCATCAGGTATTTCAACCTGGCTTTCGTCCCATGATGGCAGTTCATTGACTGCCTGCGCGAACGGCAGACGCTTAACGATATCTTCGGCGGCGGACCACCCGTAGACGAGGCACTCAAGCAACGAGTTTGATGCCATCCGGTTAGCGCCGTGTAATCCGGTATAGCTTACTTCACCGATGGCATACAGCCCGTCGACGTCGGTGCGCCCGTGATCGTCAACCATGACGCCGCCGCAGGTGTAGTGTGCGGCAGGAACCACGGGCACCGCTTCTTTTGTCAGATCGATGCCCAGCCCCAGCAGCTTCTCGTAGATCATCGGGAAGTGGTGGCGAATAAATTCTGCCGGTTTATGGCTGATATCCAGATACATGCAGTCAGCGCCAAGGCGCTTCATCTCATGATCGATGGCTCTGGCGACGATATCGCGCGGAGCCAGCTCGCCGCGCTCGTCAAAGTCCGGCATAAACCGCGTGCCGTCAGGGCGTTTCAACAGCGCGCCCTCGCCGCGCAGCGCTTCCGTCAGCAGGAAGTTGCGCGCTTGCGGATGGTACAGCGCGGTTGGGTGGAACTGATTAAATTCGAGGTTGGCGACCCGGCAGCCGGCACGCCAGGCCATCGCGATACCATCGCCGGAAGAGACGTCAGGATTCGTCGTATATTGATAAACTTTAGCCGCGCCGCCGGTAGCCAGCACCACGGCCTTTGCGCTACAGGTTTCAACCGCTTCTTTATTACGATTCCAGATCCACGCGCCCACCACCCGGCGCGTGCCGGGCAGGCCGATTTTATCGGAGATAATAAGGTCAACGGCGTTACTGCGTTCCAGTATGCGGATATTAGGGTGGGCCAGCGCCTGGCTCACCAGGGTAGTCTCAACGGCTTTACCGGTCGCATCGGCGGCGTGGAGAATTCTGCGGTGGCTGTGACCTCCCTCGCGGGTCAGATGGTAGCTCTCTTCGCCGTTCGCCTGAACCTGAGTATCAAACAGCACGCCCTGATCGATTAGCCACTGAACGCAGGGTTTAGCGTTGCTCGCCACGAATGAGACCGCATGGCGATCGCAAAGACCCGCTCCGGCTATCAACGTATCCTCGATGTGCGATTCAACGCTATCGGTTTCATCAAATACGGCGGCAATACCGCCCTGAGCGTAGAAAGTAGAACCTTCACTGATAGGGCCTTTGCTGAGAACCGTGACCGCGCAGCGTTCCGCCAGGCGTAAGGCAAGGGATAATCCGGCAGCGCCGCTGCCAATAATCAGCACATCACAGGAGGAATCGGAAGTTGTTTTCATGGCCTTTGTTTAATTTACTAAACACAATAAGCGAACAATAGCACCAGCCAGCGAGAAATCGTACATTTTTTTTACTCCGCGTTGTGAGGACTAAACATAACGGCGTAATGAGGCGGGCTGTAAATGGAAAAAAGGTTTTGCGAAGCGGCTCGTGAGCTTCAGATTTTATAGTGAAATAAAAGCCGGGTTACGTTACCCTTCTGGCGGGTCTTGCGCTTTTTCTTATTATCTTACATATCGTTTAGCGACCGGGACATATAATGAGAGATAACAATCCGTCAGCCGGTGCCGGACGAAAAACAAAGGCGTAACGGAACTTTATTGTTTTCAGACACTCCAACCCTCTGCTTGCTCACTTGATGCAGTAATTGGGTGGTGTTTTTGAATACGCATGGGAATTGGGTTTGGGGAGACATTACCTCGGATGAGCGAGCAGTTAACGGATCAGGTCCTCGTTGAACGGGTCCAGAAAGGAGATCAGAAAGCATTTAACCTGCTGGTGGTGCGCTATCAGCATAAGGTTGCAAGTCTGGTCTCCCGCTACGTGCCGCCGGGCGATATCGCTGACGTTGTTCAGGAATCGTTCGTTAAAGCATGGCGTGCGCTGGATTCTTTCCGGGGGGATAGCGCTTTTTACACCTGGTTATATCGCATCGCCGTAAACACGGCGAAGAATTATCTGGTTGCTCAGGGACGCCGTCCGCCATCCAGCGATGTTGATGCGAATGATGCTGAAAACTTCGAAAGTGGCGGGGCATTGAAAGAAATTTCGAACCCTGAGAACTTAATGTTGTCAGAAGAGCTGAGACAAATAGTTTTTCGTACCATTGAATCGCTTCCGGAAGATTTACGCATGGCAATTACCTTGCGGGAGCTGGATGGCATGAGCTATGAAGAAATAGCCGCCATCATGGATTGTCCGGTGGGCACAGTGCGTTCGCGCATCTTCCGGGCGCGAGAAGCTATTGATAATAAAGTTCAACCGCTAATCAGGCGTTGACGATAGCGGAATACTGGAAAAGGGTATCAGGCATGCAGAAAGAAAAACTTTCGGCCTTAATGGATGGTGAAACGCTGGATAACGAACTGCTCAACGAGCTGGAGCGTTCATCTGAAATGCAAAAAACCTGGGAGAGCTACCATCTCATCCGCGATACGCTGCGAGGCGATACGAGTGAGGTGCTCCATTTTGATATCTCAGCTCGCGTCATGGCCGCCATTGAAAACGAGCCCGTTCGTCAGACGGTTCCTCTAATTCCTGAATCTCAGCCCGCACCGCACCAGTGGCGTCAGATGCCTTTCTGGCAAAAAGTACGCCCGTGGGCCAGCTCGCTTACCCAGATGGGCGTTGCCGCGTGCGTATCCCTTGCTGTGATTGTCGGCGTTCAGCAGTATAATGGCCAGTCTGATTCATCCCAGCAGCCAGAGGCGCCGGTGTTTAACACCATGCCGATGATGGGTAAGGCCAGCCCGGTCAGCCTGGGCGTGCCGGCGGATGCTTCGGCAGGTAGCGGTCAGCAGGCTCAGGTGCAGGAACAGCGCCGCAGAATTAATGCTATGCTGCAGGACTATGAATTGCAGCGTCGCCTGCATGCGGAACAGCTTCAGTTTGGCCAGGCCCAGACTCAGCAAGCCGCTGTTCAGGTGCCGGGCTATCAAACTTTAGGAACACAATCGCAGTAATGAAGCAACTTTGGTGTGCCATGTCGCTCATGGCAGGCAGCCTGTTCTTCTCCGTCAACGCCTCGGCTGATACATCGTCCGGGGCGTTGTTGCAGCAGATGAACCTGGCCAGCCAGTCCCTTAATTACGAGCTCTCTTTCGTCAGCATCAACAAGCAGGGTGTTGAGTCGCTGCGTTATCGACACGCTAAACTAAACAATCGCACCCTGGCACAGCTGCTCCAGCTTGACGGGCCGCGTCGGGAGGTGGTGCTGCGCGGAACGGAAATCAGCTATTTTGAGCCCGGACTCGATCCTTTCACCCTGAACGGCGACTATATCGTTGATTCGCTGCCTTCATTGGTCTACTCCGACTTTAAACGTCTGTCATCCTATTACGACTTCATTTCCGTGGGGCGGACGCGTATTGCCGATCGTTTATGCGATGTTGTGCGCGTCGTGGCTCGCGATGGCACCCGCTATAGCTATATCGCATGGTTAGATGCTGAAACTAAGCTGCCTCTGCGCGTTGATCTGCTTGATCGCGACGGCGAAACGCTTGAGCAGTTCCGCGTCGTCTCGTTCAACGTTGGCGATAACGTTAGCGCCAGTATGGAAACCCTGTCTAAGGCCAACCTGCCTCCGCAGCTGTCGGTGCCGGAAGGGGGAAATAAGGCCAACTTTAACTGGGCGCCAACCTGGCTGCCGCAGGGCGTGGCCGAAGTCTCCAGCAGCCAGCGTCGTCTGCCCACTTTCGATGGCCCGGTAGAGTCCCGTTTGTATTCCGACGGGCTGTTTAGTTTCTCTGTCAATATCAATCGCGCCACGGCAAATAGCAGCGATCAGCTGCTGCGTACCGGCCGTCGTACCGTGGCGACTACCGTGCGTGATAACGCAGAGATAACCATCGTTGGCGAGCTGCCGCCGCAAACGGCGAAGCGTATTTCCGATAGTATTAAATTCAGGGCAGTACAATGATTAAAGAGTGGGCGACGGTCGTTTCCTGGCAAAATGGCGTTGCGCTGGTGCACTGCGATGTGAAAGCCTCCTGCAGCAGCTGTGCTTCTCGCGCCGGTTGCGGAAGCCGGGTGCTGAATAAGCTTGGGCCGCAAACCAGCCATACCCTTAGCGTCCCCTGCGAACAGCCGCTGTCGGCCGGGCAAAAAGTCGAACTGGGCATTGCCGAAAGCAGCCTGCTCGGGTCGGCGGTATTGGTTTATATGGCGCCGTTAGTCGGTTTGTTTGTGATGGCATCAATATTCCAGGTGCTGTTTGCCAACGACTTTGCCTCGCTTTGCGGGGCCATTTTGGGCGGCGTTGGCGGGTTTCTGGTCGCTCGCGGTCTTTCGCCTGGCTTAGCCTCCCGGCAGTCGTGGCAGCCGGTTATTATCAGCGTCGGTTTACCGCCAGATTTAGTCCGCATCGAGACGCCTTCCTCCCAACTGGGTCAGTGATTTCACTGGCCCTTATCTTTATTTACAACTCCCGCAGGAACTCATCATTTACTCCGGTTATGCTAGCGGTAAGAGCATTTCCTGGTTTCGTGGATGTAGTGTAGAATGCGGCGTTTTCGGATTAAAAAACGTCAGGCACAGAACAGCGGCCTCATGATTCGCGTAAGGCATAATTAACTCTAAATATGAAGAATATACGTAACTTTTCAATCATCGCTCACATCGACCACGGTAAGTCGACATTGTCTGACCGTATTATCCAGATTTGCGGTGGCCTTTCCGATCGTGAAATGGCAGCCCAGGTTCTGGACTCCATGGATCTTGAACGTGAGCGCGGTATCACTATCAAGGCGCAGAGCGTCACCCTGGATTACAAAGCAACTGATGGCGAAACCTATCAGCTGAACTTTATCGACACCCCCGGCCACGTCGACTTCTCTTATGAAGTTTCTCGTTCGCTTGCCGCCTGTGAAGGCGCTTTGCTGGTGGTTGATGCCGGCCAGGGCGTCGAAGCCCAGACGCTGGCTAACTGCTATACGGCGATGGAAATGGACCTTGAAGTCGTACCGGTCCTGAACAAAATTGACCTGCCCGCAGCCGATCCGGAACGCGTAGCGGAAGAGATTGAAGACATCGTTGGTATTGATGCCACCGATGCGGTGCGCTGTTCAGCGAAGACCGGCGTTGGCGTACCGGACGTGCTGGAGCGCCTGGTGCGCGATATTCCGCCGCCGGAAGGCGATCCGGAAGCGCCGCTGCAGGCTCTGATTATCGACTCCTGGTTTGATAACTACCTCGGCGTCGTTTCTCTGGTGCGTATCAAAAACGGTACCATGCGCAAAGGCGATAAAATTAAGGTGATGAGTACCGGGCAGGTGTATAACGCCGATCGCCTGGGCATCTTCACGCCGAAGCAGGTGGACCGTACCGAGCTGAAATGCGGCGAGGTAGGCTGGCTGGTTTGCGCCATTAAAGACATCCTTGGCGCGCCGGTCGGCGATACGCTGACGCTTGCGCGCAACCCGGCAGATAAAGCGCTGCCCGGCTTTAAAAAGGTGAAACCGCAGGTCTATGCCGGCCTGTTCCCGGTCAGCTCCGATGATTATGAAAACTTCCGCGACGCACTGGGCAAACTGAGCCTCAACGATGCTTCTCTGTTCTATGAACCGGAAAGCTCTACGGCGCTGGGCTTCGGTTTCCGCTGCGGCTTCCTGGGTCTTCTGCATATGGAGATCATCCAGGAGCGCCTGGAGCGTGAATACGATCTGGATCTGATCACCACGGCGCCGACGGTAGTCTATGAAGTCGAAACCACCTCGAAAGAGGTTATCTACGTCGACAGCCCGTCGAAGCTGCCGCCGCTGAACAATATTCAGGAGCTGCGCGAGCCGATCGCGGAGTGTCACATGCTGCTGCCGCAGGAGTTTTTGGGCAACGTCATCACCCTGTGTATCGAAAAGCGCGGCGTACAGACCAACATGGTTTACCACGGCAATCAGGTTGCGCTGACCTATGAAATCCCGATGGCGGAAGTGGTGCTCGACTTCTTCGACCGACTGAAGTCTACCTCCCGCGGCTATGCGTCGCTGGACTACAACTTCAAGCGCTTCCAGGCTTCCAACATGGTGCGTGTGGATGTGTTGATTAACGGCGAGCGTGTGGATGCGCTGGCGCTGATCACGCATAACGACAATGCGCCATACCGCGGCCGCGAACTGGTAGAGAAGATGAAAGAGCTGATCCCGCGTCAGCAGTTCGATATCGCTATCCAGGCTGCCATCGGCAACCACATCATTGCCCGCTCTACCGTAAAACAGCTGCGTAAAAACGTCCTGGCGAAATGCTATGGCGGCGACGTCAGCCGTAAGAAAAAGCTGCTGCAGAAGCAGAAAGACGGTAAGAAACGCATGAAGCAGGTCGGTAACGTTGAGCTTCCGCAGGAAGCGTTCCTCGCCATTCTGCACGTTGGTAAAGACGGCAAATAACCCTAAGGAGTTGGCATGGCGAACATGTTTGCCCTGATCCTGGTCATCGCTACTGTGGTGACGGGTCTGTTGTGGTGCCTGGATAAGTTTATCTTTGCGCCAAAACGTCGCGAAAGTCAGGCCGCTGCGCAGGCGGCGACCGGCGACCAGTTGGACAAGAAAACGCTGAAAAAGGTCGGCCCGAAACCGGGCTGGCTGGAAACCGGCGCGTCAATCTTTCCGGTACTGGCGATTGTGCTGGTGGTTCGCTCATTCATTTATGAGCCCTTCCAGATCCCCTCCGGCTCGATGATGCCGACGCTGCTGATCGGCGATTTTATTCTGGTTGAGAAGTTTGCCTACGGCATTAAAGATCCGATTTACCAGAAGACGCTGATCGAAACCGGACATCCGAAGCGCGGCGATATTGTCGTCTTTAAATATCCGCAAGATCCGCGCCTGGATTATATCAAGCGTGCGGTCGGTTTACCGGGTGATAAAGTGACTTACGATCCGATTGCCAAGCAGGTCACTATCCAGCCGGGCTGTAGTTCTGGCCAGGCCTGCGGCAACGCGCTGCCGGTCACTTACTCCAACGTTGAGCCGAGCGATTTCGTACAGACCTTCTCCCGCAGCAAC
The DNA here is from genome assembly GCF_007910085.1 of Klebsiella sp. ME-303. Classification (NCBI taxonomy): domain Bacteria; kingdom Pseudomonadati; phylum Pseudomonadota; class Gammaproteobacteria; order Enterobacterales; family Enterobacteriaceae; genus Klebsiella; species Klebsiella sp. ME-303. The sequence goes on from NZ_VOJB01000050.1 coordinate 20,388, forward strand.
GGCGGCGAAGCGACCAGCGGTTTCTGGCAACTGCCGAAAGGCGAGACGAAAGCCGATGGCATCCGTCTGGCCGAACGTAAAGAGACGCTGGGCGAAGTGACGCACCGTATATTGACCGTACCGATTGCTCAGGACCAGGTGGGGATGTATTACCATCAGTCCGGTCTGCCGCTGGCGACCTGGATTGTCCCGCCGGGGCAGTATTTTATGATGGGTGACAACCGCGATAACAGCGCCGATAGCCGTTATTGGGGCTTTGTGCCGGAAGCGAATCTGGTGGGTAAAGCAACCGCAATCTGGATGAGTTTCGAAAAACAGGAAGGCGAATGGCCTACCGGCGTACGTTTATCGCGTATCGGTGGTATCCAGTAAATCTTTCCTGCTTTATTCACGCTGCCGACGCAATAACGGCAGCGTGAATTATTTAAAATTTAAATCTATTCAAACTAACGACATCCCTTGTCGTTGCGTATAGAATATCCCCCCGAAGTTTTAGGTTGTCTCTCGTAAGATTGACACAGCACACGAAACCGCGTTGGTTTTTACTCAGGTCGGTTTCGTGTGCTGCATTTTTGACGCATTCATCTATTGGTAACGCATGAACCCCATCGTAATTAATCGGCTTCAACGGAAGCTGGGCTACACTTTTCATCATCAGGAGCTGTTGCAACAGGCATTAACTCACCGCAGTGCCAGCAGCAAACACAATGAGCGCCTGGAATTTTTAGGCGACTCAATATTGAGCTTTGTGATCGCGAACGCGCTCTATCATCGTTTCCCTCGGGTAGACGAAGGCGATATGAGCCGCATGCGCGCGACCCTGGTACGAGGCAACACGCTGGCAGAAATCGCCCGCGAGTTCGAATTAGGTGAATGTCTGCGTCTTGGGCCGGGTGAACTGAAAAGCGGGGGCTTTCGCCGTGAATCTATACTGGCGGACACCGTTGAAGCGTTAATCGGCGGGATTTTCCTCGACAGCGATATTCAGAACGTTGAGCGCCTTATTCTCTCCTGGTACCAGAGTCGTCTGGATGAAATCAGCCCGGGTGACAAGCAAAAAGATCCGAAGACGCGCTTGCAGGAGTATCTGCAGGGGCGCCATCTGCCGCTGCCGTCTTACCTGGTGGTACAGGTTCGCGGTGAAGCGCACGATCAGGAATTTACTATCCACTGCCAGGTTAGCGGCCTGAGTGAACCGGTGGTTGGCACGGGTTCTAGCCGTCGCAAGGCGGAGCAGGCTGCCGCCGAACAGGCGCTGAAAAAGCTGGAGCTGGAATGAGCGAAGAAAAGAACTACTGCGGATTTATTGCCATCGTTGGTCGTCCAAACGTGGGCAAATCCACATTGCTGAACAAGCTGCTCGGGCAGAAGATCTCGATCACTTCCCGAAAAGCGCAGACCACGCGTCACCGCATCGTTGGTATTCATACTGAAGGTCCGTATCAGGCAATCTACGTCGATACCCCCGGCCTGCATATGGAAGAAAAACGCGCGATTAACCGTCTGATGAACAAAGCAGCAAGCAGCTCCATTGGCGACGTTGAGCTGGTTATTTTCGTCGTTGAAGGTACCCGCTGGACGCCGGACGACGAGATGGTGCTCAACAAGCTGCGCGATGGTAAAGCGCCGGTGATTCTGGCGGTCAACAAAGTCGATAACGTACAGGAAAAAGCCGATCTTCTGCCGCACCTGCAGTTCCTTGGCAGCCAGATGAACTTCCTTGATATCGTGCCGATTTCCGCGGAAACGGGGCTGAACGTTGATACCATCGCCGGTATCGTGCGTAAGCATCTGCCGGAAGCGATTCATCACTTCCCGGAAGATTACATCACCGACCGCTCTCAGCGCTTTATGGCTTCCGAGATCATTCGTGAAAAGCTGATGCGTTTCCTCGGCGCTGAACTGCCGTATTCCGTTACCGTGGAGATCGAACGTTTTGTAACCAACGAGCGCGGCGGCTACGATATCAACGGTCTGATTCTGGTTGAGCGTGAAGGGCAGAAGAAGATGGTGATTGGCAACAAAGGGGCCAAAATCAAAACCATCGGTATCGAAGCGCGTAAAGACATGCAGGATATGTTTGAAGCGCCGGTTCACCTCGAGCTGTGGGTGAAAGTGAAGTCCGGCTGGGCTGATGACGAACGCGCGCTGCGCAGTCTCGGTTACGGCGACGATCTCTAAGTTTGGATACTCTATGGCTTTCGAGGTGCAGGACAAAACACAACGTGTTTTGAACAGCGCTTGCGCTGGCTGCGAAGGAGCGAGGCCAGAGGCTGAGTCACGCGGCAAGACCGCGAGTCCCCGGGAGCTTACTTCAGTAAGTGACTGGGGTGATTGGGCGCAGCCAACGCACCTGCGGCTTGAAAGACGACGAGTATGATGGAAGGCTGGCAACGCGCTTTCGTACTGCATAGCCGTCCCTGGAGCGAAACCAGCCTGATGCTGGACGTCTTCACGGAAGAATCCGGCCGCGTGCGCCTTGTGGCTAAAGGCGCACGTTCCAAACGTTCTAACCTCAAAGGCGCGCTTCAGCCTTTTACTCCCTTACTGCTTCGCTTTGGCGGGCGCGGCGAAGTCAAAACGCTGCGCAGCGCGGAAGCCGTCTCGCTGGCGCTCCCTCTCAGCGGCATCACGCTCTACAGCGGCCTTTACGTCAACGAGCTTCTCTCTCGCGTGCTTGAGCACGAAACGCGCTTTTCCGAACTCTTCTTCGATTATTTGCACTGTATCCAGTCTCTGGCTGGCGCAAGCGGCTCGCCGGAACCGGCGCTACGGCGTTTTGAACTGGCGCTGCTGGGGCATCTGGGATATGGCGTGGATTTCCTGCACTGCGCCGGCAGCGGAGAAGCGGTTGACGACGCAATGACCTATCGCTACCGTGAAGAAAAAGGCTTTATCGCCAGCGTGGTTATTGATAACAACACCTTTACCGGGCACCATCTTAAGGCGCTGGCGAGCCGTGAATTTCCGGACAGCGATGCGCTGCGCGCGGCAAAGCGTTTCACCCGTATCGCCCTGAAGCCCTATCTGGGCGGGAAGCCGCTTAAAAGTCGCGAGCTTTTTCGTCAGTTTTTGCCCGCGCGGGCAGCGCGAGCCGATAAAACAAATAACGATTAACGAGGATTGTCATGGCTGAATTACTGTTGGGGGTCAATATTGACCACATTGCGACATTACGCAACGCTCGCGGTACCGCTTATCCGGATCCGGTCCAGGCGGCCTTTATCGCCGAGCAGGCCGGCGCTGACGGTATTACCGTCCATCTGCGCGAAGATCGTCGCCATATTACCGATCGCGATGTCCGTATTTTGCGCCAGACGCTGGATACCCGCATGAACCTTGAGATGGCGGTGACGGAAGAGATGCTGAAGATTGCCTGTGAGACTCAGCCCCATTTTTGCTGCCTGGTACCGGAAAAACGTCAGGAAGTGACCACCGAAGGTGGACTGGACGTGGCGGGCCAGCTCGACAAAATGCGCGACGCCTGTAAACGCCTTGCCGATGCCGGTATCCTGGTTTCGCTGTTTATTGACGCGGACAACGCGCAAATTAAGGCCGCAGCGGACGTTGGCGCGCCTTATATCGAAATTCACACCGGATGCTACGCTGATGCGCAAACTGACGCTGAGCAGGCAAAAGAGCTGGAGCGTATTGCCAAAGCGGCGACCTATGCCGCCAGCCTGGGGCTGAAGGTTAATGCCGGTCACGGTTTGACCTACCATAACGTGAAGGCCATTGCCGCGCTGCCGGAAATGCACGAGCTGAACATCGGCCACGCGATCATTGGCCGTGCGGTGATGAGCGGCCTGAAAGAGGCGGTGGCGGAAATGAAGCGTTTGATGCAGGAAGCGCGCGCCTGATGGCCATTCTCGGACTGGGTACTGATATTGTAGAAATTGCCCGTATTGAAGCGGTAATTGCCCGCAGCGGCGATCGTCTGGCGCGTCGCGTCCTGAGCGATAGCGAGTGGGCGATATGGGAACAGCATCAGCAGCCGGTCCGTTTTCTGGCCAAGCGTTTTGCCGTTAAAGAAGCGGCGGCCAAGGCGCTTGGTACCGGCATCCGCAATGGGCTGGCGTTTAATCAGTTTGAGGTTTACAACGACGAGCTGGGTAAGCCAAAGCTGCGATTGTGGGGCGAAGCGAAGAGTCTGGCCGAGCGTATGGGCGTAAGCAGCATTCACGTGACGCTGGCCGACGAGCGTCACTATGCCTGCGCCACGGTGATTATCGAAAGCTAGAGTGTTACAGGCCGGAGAGGTCGGTTAACGCCGCCATCCGGCAATATCACAGTTTGTCCGCGTGGTGCAGCAGGACAAACTTATCCCACAGCTGCTCTTCATTTTCGTTATGGGCCGGATCTTTCAGAATGGTATTTGGGATCGGGCACACCTTCTGGCAGGTCGGCGTATCATAGTGGCCAACGCATTCGGTGCAGCGATCGCTGTTAATTTCATAAATGCTATCACCCATGGATATCGCCTCATTTGGGCACTCCGGCTCGCACATATCGCAGTTGATGCATTTTTTGGTGATTAACAGCGCCATCAGGAAATTCTCAGAAACAACACAAACAGGGCGGGCATTATACGCCCATTTTTCGCCCGGGCCAGCTCTTTTCCACCGCGGGGCGACCATCCGCAGCGGAGAAATTTAGCCCGGTCTGAGCCAATAAGAGAGAGTGTGCTTTTGGCAGCGGGCAGGGCACTCGGGGTTACACCAGCTTTTTCACCAGCGCTTCGCTATGGCGAATCCGCTCCGGAGCGTGCTCAAGATCCTGCTGCACCAGCCCCATAAACAGTAGATCGGTCAACATCATTTGCGCGCTGGTGGAGGAGATCGCGGCGCTACGCGTGGCCTGCTCTTCCGCAATGGTGTACAGGCACAGCGTTGCCTGCTGCTGAAGCGCGTTGGGGTTAAAGCCGGTGATCGCCAGGATCTGGCTTCCTACCCGCAGCGCTTCACCGGCCGCCATATTGATCTCGCGTCGTTCACCGGAATAGGAGATGGCCAGCAGCAGATCGTCCGGAGACATCGCCTGTACCGTCGCCAGCAGGGCGTGCATATCCTGTTCTGATACCGCGTTAATGCCGATTTTCATCAGCTTCCAGCTAAAGTTTCTCGCCACCAGGCCCGACGCGCCGATGCCGGTAATGATGACCCGACGGGCGTGGCGCAACAGCGTGACGGCTTCCAGCAGCTTCTCTTCGGTGTTGACGTCCAGCGAGGCGTGCATGGCCGCGACGTTATCTTTAATCAGCTTTTCGCCAACCAGGCGCAGGGGATCGTCACCGCGAATCTGGTTATGCACCGGTACGGATTGCGGAGTCGGCGCGCTTGCCAGTGCTTCGCTCAACGCCAGCTTTAACGCCGGGAAGCCTTTGAACCCCATCTTCTGCGCAAATTTCACTACGCTTGACTGGCTGACGCCGGCTTCGCCCGCCAGCTGCTGCGAGCTGAGGTGGCGGGTTTGATCCGGTTGAGCCAGAATGAAATCGGCCAGTTTTTTATCGCTTGCGGCCAACGTCGGATAGCGCTGGCGAATACGGGTCAAACAGTTCATAGCGGCTCCGGAGGACAGCTTCACCCTCGCTGAAAGAATTTTGTATTCGATTATAAGAGGATTATCGCGAATTAAAAATTCTGTGCCTAAGATTTCTCGGCAAAGACGTTTTCTTAATACGGATTCAACAGCAGCGTATGTTTTCGCTATTGGCGACGTAAGGCTGTTAAGCTATTGGTTATCATGCGATCGTTCAGGGGAGTGGGTTTTGAATAGCAGCACGCGGAGAGTGGTTTTCTTTGATCTGGATGGAACCTTGCATCAGCAGGATATGTTCGGCAGCTTTTTGCGCTATGCCCTGCGCCATCAGCCACTGAACGCGCTGCTGCTGCTTCCTTTATTGCCGGTTATCGCGGCCGGACTGATGTTATACGGTCGCGCCGCGCGCTGGCCGATGAGCCTGCTGCTCTGGGCATCAACCTTCGGACGCAGCGAGCAGCAGCTTAAACGCCTGGAGGCCAATTTTGTTCGCTGGTTTCGCCAGCACGTCACGGCATTCCCGGTTGTTCAGGCGCGGCTTAAACATTATCTGACCAGCACGGACGCTGACGTCTGGCTGATCACCGGTTCGCCGCAGTCGCTGGTTGAACAGGTCTATTTTGATACCGCCTGGCTGCCGCGGGTGAATCTGATCGCCAGCCGAATGGAGCGACGCTACGGCGGCTGGGGATTAACCCTGCGCTGTCTCGGTAATGAAAAAGTGACGCAGCTGGAACAAAAGATCGGCGCACCGCTGCGCTTGTATAGCGGCTACAGCGACAGCGAGCAGGACAACCCGCTGCTCTCTTTTTGCCAGCACCGCTGGCGGGTAACGCCGCAGGGCGATCTTCAGCAGTTAGAATAGTGTGTAATACATAGCGCCCATGTATAATGCGCCCCGCTTTTCTGCAGGAGTGCCCGCTTTGTCTGACCATGAATTAAATGATGAATACTGGATGCGTCACGCCCTGACGCTGGCTAAACGCGCCTGGGAAGAGGGCGAGGTGCCGGTCGGCGCCGTGCTGGTGCATAATCATCAGGTCATCGGCGAGGGCTGGAATCGGCCCATCGGCCGCCACGATCCCACCGCGCACGCCGAGATTATGGCGCTGCGTCAGGGCGGGCTGGTGTTGCAAAACTATCGCCTGATTGACGCAACGCTGTACGTTACTCTCGAGCCCTGCGTGATGTGCGCCGGGGCAATGGTGCACAGCCGTATTTCCCGACTGGTGTTTGGCGCCAGGGATGCGAAAACCGGCGCCGCCGGGTCGCTGATTGATGTGCTGCATCATCCGGGCATGAACCATCGGGTAGAAATAGCGGAAGGTGTTATGGCGGAGGCCTGTTCCGGCATGCTGAGCGATTTCTTCCGCTGGCGGCGGGAAGAGAAAAAAGCGCTAAAGCGAGCGGGCCAACAGGCGCAGGATTAATGCCCCATTCCGGGGATTTTTAATTTTGCGTTATCGACCAGCGTTTCGGCGCGAAAGTTAAAAAAGGACCTGGTGTACTGCTCTTCTTTATCCAGCTCATCCGGCATGACTGCCGGATAGTGTTCGCCTAAGGCCGCCATCTGCGCGTCTTTTTTCTCTTTTTCAGAGAGATAGCCCACGAGGCTAATATGATATTTGCGGATATTTTCGACGTAGGCGTAGGCTTCGTGCCCGCGCGCAAAGCCGTACTTCAGTCGGCTGTAGTAGTTTTTCTGGCTTAGCAACGGCAGACGCTGCTTCACATCGGCCCAGCTATTCGGGTTGCCTTTCTGCTTTTTGGTCAGCGCCATCGCGTCAAGCATGTGCGCGTAGCCCATATTATAAGCCGCCAGCGCAAACCAGATGCGCTCGTCCTGTGGGACCGACTCCGGCACTTTATTCATCATGTCCTGTAAATAACGCATGCCGCCGTCGAGGCTTTGCTCGGCGTCGGTACGATCGGTCAGGCCCAGGCTTTGCGCCGTATTGCGGGTCAGCATCATTATCCCGCGAACGCCCGTCGGAGAGGTGGCCTGCGGATCCCAGTGCGATTCCTGCCATGAGATAGCCGCCAGCAGCCGCCAGTCTATCTGTCGGGCGTATTTTTCAAACATCGGCTGCAGGTCAGGGAGGACGCTCTCCACGGCGCGCAGGAAGGTGCGGGTGTCAACGTAGTCAAAATCGTTGCCGTGGCCGAGGTATTTCTCCTCCAGCCTCGCCAGGGTGCCATCTTCGTTAATGTTATTGAAGAAATCGAGCATTGCCGCCGGCAGGGAATTATCCTCACCTTTTTCGCTAAACCAGGTGACCGGCTGTTCGTCGCTGATATCGAGGGCGACGGCCAGCTCCGGGTGGACGCGCTGGAACAGACTGACGGCGACCGAATCAGCGACGGTATAGTCGAGTTTGCCATCGATAACCGCCTGCATCAGCGCCGTCGTGCCGCGCTTATCGTCCACGTGCCACTCAAGGTCGGGATATTTTTGCTTTTTCAATGCCTGGAGATCGTTAATCGCCACGTGCCCGGGAGCGATGGCCAGCTGCGCGGCGGTGATGTTTGCCAGGGTGCGCGGACGCAGGTTGCCTTTGCGATACACCAGCTGTTGCGAAACGGAATAGTAGGTCGGCCCGACCTGATAGTTTTTCACCCGCTCGGAGTTGTAGACCAACCCGGCTGCCAGCATGTCGGCTTTGCCTTCATCGAGGTCGTCGAATAGCTGGCTGATATTCTGCCTGACGGTGACTTTGAGCTCGACGCCGAGGTAGTCGGCAAACTGCTGCGCCAGCTCATAATCAAAACCGTAGGTCTTGTCATTGATGGTCGCGAAGGTCATCGGCGAATTAATGGTGCTGATTCGCAGTTCTCCGCGCGCCATGATCCCCGCCACGCGGTTTTCTGGTTTTCCCATCCACGGGAGAGACGGCCACAGGGCAGCCGCCAGCAGGAGGGTCACAATGCCGATGAGCAGATAATTAATCTTTAGTTTTTTCAGATAGTTAATCTTCTGCAGCTTCGCGTTCCTCAGCAGATTATGACCAGAAAAAGTAAAAGGTTGTCCTGGAATGAGCGGCATTTTGCTTAAGAATGCGCCAGTTGGCAACTTATTCGCGAGATGAGTCACATTAATTGATAAACCCCGGCAATCATTTTATTTCTACGCAAACGGTTTCGTCGGGGCGCAGGATTCACTATAATGGCGCCCGTTTCCCCCCTGGCTCACCATGAAAGCTTCGAAGACGAGAGACTTATGATGGAAATTTTGCGTGGTTCACCTGCACTGTCGGCATTCCGTATCAATAAACTGCTGGCACGTTTCCAGGCGGCCAACCTTCCGGTCAGCACCCTTTATGCCGAGTACGTTCATTTTGCCGACCTCAGCGCCCCGCTCAGCGGCGACGATCGCGAGAGCCTGGCAAGATTGCTCAAGTATGGCCCGAACTTAAGCAGCCATACCCCGACCGGCAAGCTACTGCTCGTTACCCCCCGTCCCGGCACCATCTCTCCCTGGTCTTCTAAAGCTACCGACATCGCCCATAACTGCGGCCTGTCACAGGTTTTGCGCCTGGAGCGCGGCGTGGCGTATTACGTCGAAGCGAGCAGCCTGAATGACGAACAGTGGTCGCAGGTGGCGGCCGAACTGCATGACCGCATGATGGAAAGCGTCTTTGGCGCGCTGGAAGAGGGTGAAAAACTCTTCGCCCACCATCAGCCAACCCCGGTCACCAGCGTTGATCTGCTGGGCCTGGGCCGTCAGGCGCTGATTGACGCCAACCTCCGTCTGGGGCTGGCGCTGGCGGATGATGAAATCGACTATCTGCAGGATGCTTTCCAGAAGCTGGGTCGCAACCCGAACGATATCGAACTCTATATGTTCGCGCAGGCTAACTCCGAGCACTGCCGACACAAGATTTTTAACGCCGACTGGGTCATTGATGGCGAAAAGCAGCCGAAGTCGCTGTTTAAAATGATCAAAAACACCTTCGAGAAAACCCCGGACTACGTGCTGTCTGCTTATAAAGACAACGCCGCGGTAATGGAAGGTTCAGCCGTGGGGCGCTACTTCGCCGACCACGAAACCGGCCGCTACGACTTCCACCAGGAAGACGCGCATATTCTGATGAAGGTCGAAACCCATAACCACCCGACGGCGATCTCTCCGTGGCCGGGCGCGGCGACCGGTTCCGGCGGCGAAATTCGCGATGAAGGCGCCACCGGGCGCGGCGCGAAGCCGAAAGCGGGTCTGGTGGGCTTCTCGGTTTCCAACCTGCGTATTCCGGGGTTTGAGCAGCCGTGGGAAGAGGATTTCGGTAAGCCGGAGCGTATCGTCACCGCGCTGGATATCATGACCGAAGGCCCGCTGGGCGGCGCGGCGTTTAACAACGAATTTGGTCGTCCGGCGCTCAACGGTTACTTCCGTACCTATGAAGAGAAAGTGAGCAGCCACAACGGCGAAGAGCTGCGCGGTTATCACAAGCCCATTATGCTGGCGGGCGGTATCGGCAACATTCGCGGCGAACACGTGCAGAAGGGCGAGATCGTCGTCGGCGCGAAGCTGATTGTTCTCGGCGGTCCGGCGATGAACATCGGTCTTGGCGGCGGCGCGGCCTCTTCAATGGCTTCCGGCCAGTCCGATGCCGATCTCGATTTCGCCTCCGTACAGCGCGACAACCCGGAAATGGAACGTCGTTGCCAGGAAGTTATCGACCGCTGCTGGCAGCTGGGCGACGCTAACCCGATTCTGTTTATCCACGACGTCGGCGCCGGCGGTCTGTCGAACGCGATGCCTGAACTGGTCAGCGACGGCGGACGCGGCGGTAAATTCCAGCTGCGCGATATCCTCAGCGATGAGCCGGGTATGAGCCCGCTGGAGATCTGGTGTAACGAATCGCAGGAACGTTATGTGCTGGCGGTCGCGCCGGAACAGCTGCCGCTGTTTGATGAGCTGTGCCGCCGCGAACGCGCGCCGTACGCGGTGATTGGCGAAGCGACCGAAGCGCTGCATCTGAGCCTCGACGATACTCACTTTGACGATCGCCCGATCGACCTGCCGCTTGACGTGCTGCTGGGCAAAACGCCGAAAATGACCCGCGACGTGCAGACGCTCAAAGCCCAGGGTCAGAGTCTGGAACGCCAGGGAATCACTATTGCCGACGCGGTGAATCGCGTGCTGCACCTGCCGACCGTGGCGGAGAAAACCTTCCTCGTCACCATCGGCGACCGTACCGTCACCGGTATGGTGGCGCGCGATCAGATGGTGGGTCCGTGGCAGATCCCGGTGGCTAACTGCGCGGTGACCACCGCCAGTCTCGACAGCTACTATGGCGAAGCCATGTCCATTGGCGAACGCGCGCCGGTGGCGCTGCTGGACTTTGCCGCTTCCGCCCGTCTGGCGGTCGGCGAGGCGCTGACCAACATCGCGGCGACGCAGATTGGCGCGCTCAATCGCGTGAAGCTGTCGGCAAACTGGATGGCCGCAGCCGGTCACCCGGGCGAAGACGCCGGTTTATATGAAGCGGTAAAAGCGGTTGGCGAAGAGCTCTGTCCGGCCCTCGGACTGACCATTCCGGTGGGTAAAGACTCTATGTCGATGAAAACCCGCTGGCAGGAAGGCACTGAACAGCGCGAGATGACCTCTCCGCTGTCGCTGGTGATTTCCGCCTTTGCCCGCGTGGAAGACGTACGCCGTACCGTCACCCCACAGCTCGCGACCGAAGACAACGCCCTGCTGCTGATTGATTTAGGCAAGGGGAACAATGCGCTGGGCGCGACCGCGCTGGCGCAGGTTTATCGTCAGCTTGGCGATGTGACCGCCGACGTGCGCGATGTCGCACAGCTGAAAGGCTTCTGGGACGCAATGCAGGCGCTGGTGGCCGAAGGTAAGCTGCTGGCGTGGCACGACCGGTCTGACGGTGGCCTGCTGGTCACGCTGGCCGAGATGGCCTTTACCGGCCACTGCGGCGTCAAGGTTGATATCGCCGCGCTCGGCGAGGATCGTCTGGCCGCGCTGTTTAACGAGGAGCTTGGCGGGGTGATTCAGGTTCGTGCCGCCGACCGCCAGGCGGTGGAAGCGCTGCTGGCCGCTCATGGTCTGGCGGATTGCGTTCACTATCTTGGCCAGGCCACGACGGGCGATCGCTTTGTCATCGAGGCCGACGGTCATCCGGTATTCAGCGAAAGCCGCACAACGCTGCGCATGTGGTGGGCAGAAACCACCTGGCAAATGCAGCGTCTGCGCGATAACCCGGAGTGCGCCGACCAGGAGCACGAGGCGAAAGCCAACGATGCCGATCCGGGCCTTAACGTGAAGCTCTCCTTCGATATCAATGAGGATATCGCTGCGCCTTATATTGCCACCGGCGCGCGTCCGAAGGTTGCGGTGCTGCGCGAGCAGGGCGTGAACTCCCATGTAGAAATGGCCGCGGCGTTCCATCGCGCGGGCTTTGATGCCATCGACGTGCACATGAGCGACCTGCTGGCGGGGCGTACCGGTCTTGCTGACTTCCAGGCGCTGGTGGCCTGCGGCGGCTTCTCCTACGGTGACGTTTTAGGCGCGGGTGAGGGCTGGGCGAAATCGATTCTGTTCAATGAGCGGGTTCGCGACGAATTTGCCACCTTCTTCCATCGTCCGCAAACCCTGGCGCTGGGCGTGTGCAACGGCTGCCAGATGATGTCTAACCTGCGCGAACTTATCCCGGGCAGCGAGCTGTGGCCGCGCTTTGTGCGTAACCAGTCCGACCGCTTTGAAGCCCGCTTCAGCCTGGTTGAAGTGACCCAGAGCCCGTCTCTGCTGCTGCAGGGGATGGTGGGGTCAATGATGCCGATTGCCGTATCCCACGGTGAAGGGCAGGTGGAAGTTCGCGATGGCGCGCATCTGGCGCAGCTGGAAAGTAAAGGCCTGGTGGCGCTGCGCTTCGTCGACAACGCTGGTAAGGTGACGGAAAACTATCCGGCTAACCCGAACGGTTCGCCGAACGGTATCACCGCGGTGACCAGCGAAAGCGGGCGCGCGACCATCATGATGCCGCACCCGGAACGCGTGTTCCGCACCGTGTCGAACTCCTGGCATCCGGAAAACTGGGGCGAAGACAGCCCGTGGATGCGTATTTTCCGCAACGCGCGTAAACAGCTGGGCTAAAACCGCTCACAAATCGCATTAAGCCTCCTGCCCGCGCAGGGGGCTTTTTTATTGGTGAGGCGTATCGACAGCAGGTGTCGGGGATCGCCGACAAACGCGCTATAGCGGTGTCGTCAAAAGGTGACACTTAACTTATTGATTTATAATAGCATTGCTAAACCATTCATCCGGTGTTGCTAATCAGCGACACTTTGCGCGAAAACCGACCATCATCATTCATGCCCATGAATAGTAAAAAGGTATTATATTTCATTGTGTTAATAAAATGTTTTGAGATGTGGCATAGTTCGTGCATAATTATAACCAGTGGCTCATTCACCTTCTTATGTCAGCCCCTTCGGGACGCGCTACATAAACTTCGAATGACGCACAAACAGGTGCCTGCCGTCCAACTCCTGATAACAGCTCCGCTTTATCAGTCATCGGGCGAAACGTCGAGTAAGGCACCGCCTCATTTCTTAATAAAGCCAGGCTCCTGTAGCCTGGCTTTATTATTTCCGGCGTAGATGTTTATTGCGTCCTCGGTTAGCATCGTCATGAGCTAATGATTGAGACCCTATCCGTGAAGCGACTCTCCCTTTTCCCCCGTTCGCTGCGCCAGCTGGTCACGCTATCCTTCGTGCTGATCCTGCTGCCGCTGCTGGTGCTGGCATGGCAGGCGTGGCAAAGCCTCAACGCGCTGAGCGCGCAGGCGGCGCATATCAACCGTACTACCCTTATCGACGCCCGCCGCAGCGAAGCGATGATTAACGCATCGCTGGAGATGGAACGTAGCTACCGTCAGTACTGCGTGCTGGACGATCCGACGCTGGCGCGGGTCTACCAGAATCAGCGCCAACGCTACAGCGAAATGCTTGATGCTCACGCGGGCGTCCTGCCCGATGAGAAAATCTGGCAGGCGCTGCGTCAGGATCTCGACGATCTGGCCGAGCTGCAGTGTAAAAATAGCGGTCCGGCGGCGAAGTCAGCCGCCAGCCTGGAAGCGTTTGCCTCGGCCAATAGCGACATGGTGCAGGCAACCCGAACGGTGGTCTATTCGCGCGGGCAGCAGCTGCAGCAGGAAATCGCCGAGCGCGGGCAGTTCTTCGGCTGGCAGGCGCTGGTGCTGTTCCTGCTCAGCCTGGCGCTGGTGCTGCTGTTCACCCGCATGATTATCGGCCCGGTGAAGGGCATTGAGAGAATGATCAACCGACTGGGGGAGGGGAAGTCGCTGGACGACGCCGCGCTGTTTACCGGTCCGCGCGAGCTGCGCTCCGTCGGTAAACGCATTATCTGGCTGAGCGAACGCCTTGCCTGGCTGGAGTCCCAGCGTCATCAGTTCCTGCGCCATCTTTCCCATGAGCTGAAAACGCCGCTGGCCAGCATGCGCGAAGGGACGGAGCTGCTTGCCGACCGGGTGGCCGGGCCGCTGACGCTCGAGCAGCAGGAGATCGTTGAAATTCTCGATAACAGCAGCCGCAACCTGCAAAAGCTGATCGAGCAGCTGCTGGATTACAACCGTAAACAGGCCGATGGCCCGATTGCGCGCGAGACGGTAAACCTGGCCGAACTGGTGGAAAATGTGGTTTCTGCCCATAGCCTGCCGGCAAGAGCTAAAATGATGCATACCGAACTGTTGCTCAGCGAGCGTTTATGCGAAGCGGAGCCCGCTCTGCTGGTGAGCGTCCTGGATAATCTCTACTCCAATGCGGTGCACTATGGTGCTGAATCCGGTAACATTCGCATTCATAGCTATCGGCACGGCGAGCAGGTGCGCATTGACGTCATTAACGACGGCGAGCCGATCCCGCCCGCAGAGAGAAACATGATTTTTGAGCCTTTTTATCAGGGAAGCCACCAGCGTAAAGGGGCGGTAAAAGGCAGCGGTCTGGGGCTGAGCATTGCCCGCGACTGCGTACGGCAAATGCAGGGCGAGCTGAGCCTGGTTGATGATAAATCAGGGCTAATCTGTTTTCGTATCACGCTCCCCGTCGCCGAGTCTGGACAAAATAACGTATAACTATCGGGTGAATATGTCCCACTTCTTCGCACTTGTCCGTCCCCTCAGGGGATGGCTGTTGTCAGGCATGTCCTGCCTGGCGCTGGCGGGATGTTCCGCCTCTACATCACCACACGCCGCGGATGGCAAAACGCTCTCCGCGCTGCCGCAGCACCAGGTCGCCGATTTTCTTTCGGTGGAGTGCGCCGACATCTGGAGCCTGCAAAGCGAGGCCAGTGATAAAAACCCGCTTTACTGGCTGCGGGGAATTGACTGCGCGGACCGCCTTGCTCCGGTACAGGCGCGGGCTGAAGCCCGGCAGCACGATGCCGACAGCTGGCAGGATGCCTTTAAACGCGGCATTTTACTGGCCGATGCCAAAATCACGCCCAACGAACGTCGCGATCTGGTGGCCAGTCTGGATGCCTTCAGCCCGCAAATCGCCGCCCAGGTTCGCCCGCTTTATCAGCTCTGGCGCGATGCCCAGGGCCGGCAGCTTCAGCTGATTGAGGAGCGCTCCCGCTACGCCAAATTGCAGCAGTCAAGCGATGCGGAGCTGGAGACGCTGCGTCAGCAGGAAATTGAGCTACGCAGTCAGCTCGAACTGACGACCCGCAAGCTGGAGAATCTCACCGATATCGAGCGTCAGCTCTCCAGCCGTAAACCCGGCGGGAACTTCAGCTCTGACGCCGGGCACGGCGGCGATAAAGTCCCGGAGGTGATTCATGACGATCCGTAAACCCGCCCGTCTGCTATTAGTGGACGACGATCCGGGGCTGCTGAAACTGCTGGGTATGCGTCTGGTCAGCGAAGGGTATAGCGTACTGACCGCCGAGAGCGGGCCGGAGGCGCTGCGCACGCTGAGCCGCGACAAGGTCGATCTGGTGGTCAGCGACCTGCGGATGGACGAGATGGACGGACTCCAACTGTTCAGCGAAATCCAGAAGGTTCAGCCGGGGATGCCGGTGATCATTCTCACCGCGCACGGTTCCATTCCGGACGCCGTTGCCGCGACCCAGCAGGGCGTGTTTAGCTTTCTCACCAAGCCGGTGGATAAAGACGCCCTTTATAAAGCGATTGATGACGCGCTGGAGCAGAGCGCGCCAACCACCGACGAGCGCTGGCGTCAGGCGATTGTGACCCGTAGCCCGCTGATGGAGCGACTGCTGGAGCAGGCCGGGATGGTGGCGCAGTCGGACGTCAGCGTGCTGATTAACGGCCAGAGCGGTACCGGCAAGGAGATTGTCGCCCAGGCAATTCATAACGCCAGCCCGCGCCGTGATAAACCTTTTGTCGCCATTAACTGCGGCGCGCTTCCCGAACAGTTGCTGGAGTCAGAATTGTTCGGCCACGCGCGCGGCGCTTTTACCGGCGCAGTCAGCAATCGCGAGGGGCTATTCCAGGCCGCGGAAGGCGGGACCCTGTTTCTTGATGAAATTGGCGATATGCCGGTTGCGCTACAGGTGAAACTGCTGCGCGTTCTGCAGGAGCGTAAAGTGCGCCCGCTGGGCAGCAATCGCGATATCGATATTGATGTGCGGATTATTTCTGCGACCCATCGCGACCTGCCGAAGGCCATGGCGCGAGGCGAATTTCGTGAAGATCTGTTCTATCGTCTCAACGTGGTGAATCTGAAAATCCCGCCGCTGGCTGAGCGTACGGAAGATATTCCGCTGCTGGCGAACCATCTGCTGCGCCAGTCTGCCGATCGCCATAAACCTTTTGTCCGCGCATTCTCCACGGATGCGATGAAGCGGCTGATGGCCGCCAAATGGCCGGGCAACGTGCGCCAGCTGGTGAACGTGATTGAGCAGTGCGTGGCGCTAACCTCTTCGCCGGTCATTAGCGACGCCCTGGTGGAGCAGGCGCTGGAAGGGGAAAACACCGCGCTGCCGACCTTTGTTGAGGCGCGGAATCAGTTTGAGCTCAATTACCTGCGCAAGCTGCTGCAAATCACTAAAGGCAACGTCACGCATGCGGCGCGGATGGCGGGGCGCAACCGCACCGAATTTTATAAGCTGCTGTCGCGCCACGAGCTCGACGCTAACGACTTTAAAGAGTAGCTCCGCGTGATGACGCAAGTTATGATACGGTTAGCAACCGGTTACGCGACTAAAACAGGAACACCATGAAAAAGATTGATGCGATTATTAAACCCTTCAAACTGGATGACGTGCGTGAAGCGCTGGCCGAAGTCGGCATCACCGGGATGACGGTAACGGAAGTGAAAGGTTTTGGCCGCCAGAAGGGGCATACCGAGCTGTATCGCGGCGCGGAGTATATGGTCGATTTTCTGCCGAAAGTGAAAATCGAAATCGTTGTCACCGATGATATCGTCGATACCTGCGTGGATACCATTATCCGTACGGCGCAGACCGGCAAAATCGGCGACGGTAAGATCTTTGTTTTCGATGTCGCGCGCGTGATTCGTATCCGCACCGGCGAAGAAGACGACGCGGCGATTTAAGCCATCCAAAAAGCCCCGGTACCTGATGTCACCGGGGCAGCTGACTATGTTTTTGAATTAGGGCTTATCGTGCTGTTTTTTGGGCATTGATAAATGCGGATCCATAGCTATCGGCGG
>NZ_VOJB01000051.1:0-40436 GCF_007910085.1 Klebsiella sp. ME-303
CATCGACTTTAATCAACCCATCGATAATGTGAACTAGGCTATCACAGCGTTAACGCATACGGTCAAATCCGGACTACGAGTTTAGGACCAGCATAGATGTGGATGTGTAAAATGATGATTTGCCCATTATGTGGAAGTGCAGCCCATACTCGCAGCAGTTTCCAGGTCTCTTCAATGACCAAAGAACGTTACAACCAGTGCCAGAATATCAACTGCAGCCATACGTTCGTAACGCATGAGACTTTTGTTCGCTCAATTTCTACACCTAAAGAGGCCCATCCTGTGCAGCCTCACCCCACAAATTCAGGCCAGGCTGCGCTAGCTCTTTGAGGCTGTCGCCACTTTGTCGCCATGTCTTAAAAAGAGGGTTTGTAACTCAATGATTTTAAAGGCTGTAAAATTCAGGCAACAAAAAACCCATCAACCTTGAACCTAAGTGGCGGGGTTGATGGGCTCCACAAAATGGGGACATCAAAGAAAAGCAGTGGCACTACTTATGACTGATGCCAGCAAAAAAAGTTCTGCGTATGCGCGTTTTTTTTCTTAAAAAATTCACTGTAGCCCCGGCCAGATGATGACAATCAGCGTACCTGCCAGGGTTAACAACACGTTAGCGATGGCGTAGGTCCCCGCGTATCCCAGCGCAGGAATATTGCTGCGCGCGGTATCGCTGATGATTTCCATCGCCGGCGCGCAGGTACGGGCCCCCATCATGGCGCCGAAGAGCATCGCCCGGTTCATGCGCAGCACGTACGCGCCGAACAGGAAGCAGATAACCACCGGCACCAGGCTGACGATAAGGCCCGCCGCCAGCATCTGACCGCCGACGGCGCCGAGGCCGTTATTTATGCCGGCGCCCGCGCTGAGCCCCACGCCTGCCATAAACACCATCAGGCCGAACTCCTTCACCATATTCAGCGCTCCCTGCGGAATGTAGCCAAACGTCGGATGGTTGGCGCGCAGGAAACCGAGCATAATGCCGGCAAACAGCAGACCGGCGGCGTTACCGATGCCGAAGCTGAACGAGCTGAACTGGAAGGTGATCATGCCGATCATCAGGCCAACGATAAAGAAGGCGCAGAAGGCGAGCAGGTCGGTCACCTGGCTGTGGATGGAGATAAAGCCGATACGATCCGCGACGGTTTTAACGCGACGCGCGTCGCCGCTGACCTGCAGCACATCGCCCTTGTTGAGCACCACGTTATCGTCGATAGGCATTTCGATCTGGCTGCGGATAACGCGGTTTAAGAAGCAGCCGTGATCGGTCAGCTTCAGCTGCGCCAGGCGACGGCCGACGGCATTGTGGTTTTTGACCACGATCTCTTCGGTGACGATGCGCATATCGAGCAGATCGCGGTCGAAGACCTCTTTGCCGTTACGGAAGCTTGGGTCGAGGCGGGCATGGGCATCCGGGTAACCTACCAGGGCGATATCATCGCCCATCTGCAGCACCGCATCGCCGTCCGGGTTCGCGAGAATGCCGTTGCGGCGGATGCGCTCAATGTAGCAGCCGGTCTGGCGGTAAATGCCCAGCTCGCGCAGGTTTTTACCATCAGCCCACGCCACCAGCTCCGGACCGACGCGGTAGGCGCGGATCACCGGCAGATAGACCTTGCGCCGGGAGTCGGTATCGAGGCCGCGCTCGCGGGCGATTTGCTGGGCGCTGGTCTGCAAATCCTGATGCTGCAGCTTCGGCATATAGCGGGCGCCGACGATCAGGCTGACCAGGCCAATCAGGTAGGTCAGCGCATAGCCGAGGCTCAGATGATCGAGCGAGAGGGCGAGCTGGTCGCTGGGCATGCCGAAGTGCCGTAGCGTATCCCCGGCGCCCACCAGCACGGGCGTGGAGGTCATGGCGCCGGCGAGCATCCCGGCCGTCAGGCCGATATCCCAGCCGAAGAGCTTACCCAGCCCCATGGCGATCAGCATCGCGCTGCCGACCATCACCAGCGCGAGCATCAGGTAATTTTTGCCGTCGCGAAAAAAAATAGAAAAAAAGTTGGGCCCCGCTTCCACGCCGACGCAGAAAATAAACAGCATAAAGCCGAGATTGAGGGCATCAGTGTTAATACTGAAATGCTGTTGCCCTAATAATAGGGAAACCACTAAAACGCCAATGGAATTACCAAGTTGTACCGACCCGAGACGCAGTTTCCCGAGGCAGAGTCCTAATGCAAGCACAACGAACAATAACAGGATGTAATTCCCGTTTAACAAATCTGCGACGTTTATATTCACGAAAGCCAACTTCTCATTTACTAGTAAGTTGTTGAAGGAAATGGTTATTTGGTCTAAGGTTGGTCCAGTGTTCGCGTTGTCCCGAACGCTATTCTGGCATCCCGTTATAACCAGCAAAATATAGTCGACAGTTTAATCTTTCCTGGAGGCTGCGGCTAGTAACAATCGTGTTTACATTGACGGGATCTTTTATTGGCATGGATTGCCAGAATCTTTATCTGACTGGGCGAAGTGGAAGTTGGTTAGAGGCAAAATCAGGAGGATGTCGTGAAATCTGAGCGTGCTTGGGCCGGTATTATCTGTGGGTTCTTTCTATTTATCGTGGTTTGTTTATCACTACTGTTACATATGAAAGGCGCCTTTCGGGCTACCGGTCACCCTGAGCTCGGGCTGCTGTTCTTTTTGCTCCCCGGTGCGGCGGCAAGCTGCCTCTCTCCCGGGCAGCGGGTGCTGCGTCCGCTTATCGGCGCGATGCTGGCTGCACCTGTCTGTCTGGTGGTTATGCGGCTTTTCTTTGTGACCGAGCGTTCTTTCTGGCAGGAACTGGCGTGGCTGTTTAGCGCGGTGTTCTGGTGCGCGCTGGGCGCGCTGTGCTTTTTGTTTATTTGCGCCTGGCTTGATACCAGACGCAGGCACTCGTCAGAGGAGTGAGCCGTCTCAGGCGAACAGGCCGAGATTCTCTTTCGCCCAGGCTTCAAAGTCAGTGCAGCCGCCAATGTGCTTCTGATCGACAAAAATCTGCGGTACGGTTTCAACCGGTTTACCCACGGTTTTTTCCAGGTCGGCTTTGCTGATGCCTTCTGCGTGAATATCAATATAGCGATAGTTAAAATCATCACGCTCGTTGCTCAGTTTTTCCGCCAGCTCTTTGGCGCGAACGCAATAGGGGCAGCCTGGACGACCAAAAATTACCGTAAACATAGTCCTTCTCCTTAAACCTCAGCCGGATGGCGAATGCCGCGTATCATGCCGCGTTATGTCGAGGAGGGAAAGAAGGTTCTGCCTTTTGCTTCGATGGCTTAAGGCTATGTTTGGTAAATATTCTGCTGATGAAACCGCTATACTCCCCTGATACGCGACCGGTTTTTGCCCGGGGGCGTGCATGATTTTGACCGGAGGAGCGTTATGCGATCGCCCGCTGCATTACCAAAAAGCATTCTGGTAGTCGAGATTATCGGCATGGTGCTGTTGACCCTGGCCTGGCTCTCGCTCAACCAGTACGTCAGCCTGCCCGCGCCGTTTTCCAGCCCAACGGCGGCGCTGCTGATGATCTTCGCGGGGATCCTGCTGATGCTTCCGGCCGCCGTGGCGTTAATGTGGCGAGTGGCGAAAGTGATTGCCCCGCAGTTGACGCAAACGAAAACCCCACCTTCTTCATTGCCTGACAGAGAAAAACGAGATGACGCCGACCATTGAGCTGCTGCGTAGCCACCGTTCTATTCGCCATTTTACCGACGCGCCGATAAGCGACGAACAGCGCGCCGCGATTATTGCCAGCGCGCAGGGCGCTTCCAGCTCCAGTTTTTTACAATGCTCCTCAATTATTCGCGTTACCGACCCGGAAATACGCCAGCAGCTGGTCCCGCTGAGCGGCGGCCAGCAGCACGTAGCGCAGGCCGCTGAATTTTGGGTATTCTGCGCTGATTTCAATCGCAATCTGCAAATCTGCCCGGACGCTCAGCTGGGCCTCGCCGAACAGCTGCTGCTGGGCTGCGTCGATACCGCGATTCTGGCGCAGAATGCGCTGGTGGCGGCGGAATCCCTTGGCCTCGGCGGCGTCTATATTGGCGGCCTGCGCAACAATATCGATGCGGTGACCGAGCTGCTGAAGCTCCCGCAGCACGTACTGCCGCTGTTTGGCCTGTGCCTTGGCTGGCCGGACGATAACCCGGAGGTGAAACCGCGCATGCCGTCGGCGATGCTGATGCATGAAAATCACTATCAGCCGGTGGACGACGCGGTGCTTGCGGAATATGACGAGCAGATAGCGCAGTATTATCTCTCTCGCGGCAGCAATACGCGTCGCGATACCTGGAGCGACCATATCCGTCGGACTATTGTTAAAGAGAGCCGTCCGTTTATTCTGCAATATCTGCATAAGCAGGGATGGGCTACGCGCTGATTGCGTGTAAACTGCCCTCGGTCTGACGCAAGGAAATTCCGCAGGTCAGCGCTAATTGACTACCAGAGGCCCGCCAGAGCGGGTCTTTTCGCAGAGGTGCAGGGTGAAAATTGCCATATTATCCCGGGATGGAACGCTTTATTCATGTCGACGCCTGCGCGAAGCCGCGCAAAAACGCGGACACCAGGTGGAAATCCTCGATCCGCTTTCCTGTTATATGAACGTCAGCCCGGTGGCCTCGTCGATTCACTATAAAGGTCGCCAGCTCCCGCATTTCGACGCCGTGATCCCGCGCATTGGCACGGCGATCACCTACTATGGTACCGCGGCGCTGCGTCAGTTTGAGCTGCTGGGCAGCTATCCGCTGAATGAATCGGTGGCGATTACCCGCGCCCGCGACAAGCTGCGCTCGCTCCAGCTGCTGGCCCGTCAGGGGATCGATCTGCCGCTCACCGGTATTGCCCATTCGCCAGACGATACCAGCGACCTGATTGCCATGGTTGGCGGCGCGCCGCTGGTGGTAAAGCTGGTGGAGGGTACCCAGGGCATCGGCGTCGTGCTGGCCGAAACGCGCCAGGCGGCAGAGAGCGTCATCGACGCTTTTCGCGGCCTGAATGCGCATATTCTGGTGCAGGAGTATATCGCCGAGGCGAAGGGGCGGGACGTGCGCTGCCTCGTGGTGGGTAATGAAGTGGTGGCGGCAATTGAACGGCGGGCGAAGGAGGGGGATTTTCGCTCTAACCTGCATCGCGGCGGCGTGGCGTCGGTGGCGTATATCAGCGAGCAGGAGCGTGAAATGGCCATCAAGGCCGCGCAAACGCTCGGGCTGGACGTGGCCGGCGTTGATATCCTGCGCGCCGCGCGCGGTCCTCTGGTGATGGAGGTCAATGCTTCTCCTGGGCTGGAAGGAATTGAAACCACCACCGGCGTCGATATTGCCGGCAAAATGATCGCCTGGATCGAACGACAAGCCACGCCCGGATTTTGTCTGAAAATGGGCGGATAATTCCCTTTCACGACACCGTCATGGTACAGGACGCTTTTTTTGCGTAAGCTATGGCGTCGCATTTTTCACAGTAAGAGGTCACAGGTCATATGGATTCACTGGTCGTTCCGGGTCTTGATACGTTACGTCAATGGCTCGACGAATTGGGCATCAGCTTTTTTGAGTGTGATTCCTGCCAGGCACTGCACCTGCCGCATATGCAAAATTTCGAAGGCATTTTTGATGCCAAACTTGACCTGGTGGATAACGTGGTGCTTTTCTCCGCGCTGGCAGAGGTGAAACCCTCCGCGCTGCTGCCGCTCTCCGCCGATCTTTCTGCGATTAACGCCAGTTCGTTGACGGTGAAAGCTTTCCTCGATATTCAGGATGATAATCTGCCGAAGCTGGTGGTGTGCCAGGCCTTGACCGTAGGCGTCGGCGTGACGATCGATCAGTTCGCGTGGTTTTTCCGCCAGAGCGAAGAACAGATATCGATGGTCATCCTCGAAGCCAGCGCCAATCAGGTGCTGTATAAATCTGAGGAAGAAGAGCCGGTGGCTGAGAATATTCAGTACCATTTTCTTCACTAAGCCTGTCGAAAAATAGCGCAGCCACTGCCATAGCGGCTGCGTATTACATGCTTTTATTCTGCTATTAACCTTCCGTAAAAGAATTTTTCACCGCCATTCCGCCGCTTTCGGCTTATCACATAGACCCTTATTGCATAAAAAATTGATAAAAGCCGTTTTTTTACCTGGGCTATAGCCTCTTATTCTGGCTACAGTTATTCTGACGCTGCTTCCAGTTGCGGGCAACCATTCCGGGAGAGGTCCTCTCTCCTTTTCTTAGGCAATGAAAAAATATGCATGATTATTGCATGCGAACAAGTGCGTATATTCAGCCCGCTTGTTAACGGGCATTGAGAAGGAATAAGAGATATGACCGCCTTTGGTAAAAAATGGTTAACAGGTCTGGTTACGGGTGCGCTGATGGCCGTTTCTGCCGGTTCGCTCGCAGCCGAACAAAAAACCCTGCATGTTTATAACTGGTCTGATTATATTGCGCCGGATACGGTGGCGAATTTTGAAAAAGAGACCGGTATTAAAGTGGTGTATGACGTCTTTGACTCCAACGAAGTGCTGGAGGGTAAGCTCATGGCGGGCAGCACCGGTTTTGACCTGGTGGTGCCGTCGGCGAGCTTCCTTGAGCGCCAGCTGGCGGCCGGGGTGTTCCAGCCGCTGGATAAAAGTAAGCTTCCCAACTGGAAAAATCTCGATCCGGAAGTATTGAAGCTGGTCGCGAAGCACGACCCCGACAATAAATACGCGATCCCGTACCTGTGGGCGACAACCGGCATAGGCTACAACATCGATAAAGTGAAAGCCGTGCTGGGCAAAGATGCGCCGCTGGACAGCTGGGATCTGGTGATGAAGCCGGAAAACCTGGAAAAGCTGAAAAGCTGCGGCGTCTCCTTCCTGGATGCCCCGGAAGAGATTTTCGCCACCGTGCTGAACTATCTCGGCAAAGATCCTAACAGTACTAAAGCCGATGACTACACCGGCCCGGCGACCGATCTGCTGCTGAAGCTGCGTCCGAATATTCGCTATTTCCACTCCTCTCAGTACATCAACGACCTGGCGAACGGTGATATCTGCGTCGCTATCGGCTGGGCGGGCGACGTATGGCAGGCGGCTAACCGGGCGAAAGAAGCGAAAAACGGGGTGAATGTTTCCTACTATATTCCGAAAGAGGGCGCGCTGGCGTTCTTCGACGTCTTCGCCATGCCGGCGGATGCGAAAAACAAAGATGAGGCTTATCAGTTCCTGAACTATCTGATGCGTCCGGAGGTTATCGCCCACATCAGCGATCATGTCTATTACGCTAACGGCAACAAAGCCTCTGTTCCGCTGGTCAGCGAAGCGATCCGCAATAACCCGGCCATTTACCCGCCGGCTGACGTCTTCGCCAAGCTGTTCACCCTGAAAGTCCAGGATCCGAAAATCGACCGCGTGCGTACTCGCGCGTGGACGAAGGTGAAAAGCGGTAAGTAATTCTCCGTGAGTTGTAGGCCGGATAAGCGTCGCGCTGCCGGCAACAGGCGCACCGCGATGGTGCGCCTGCACCATGATTTGATTTCTGCCGGAGAACACCCCGTGAATGATGTGATTCCTCGCCCGCAGGCGAAAACCCCCAAAGCGCTGACCCCGCTGCTGGAAATCCGTAATTTAACCAAGTCCTTCGATGGCCAGCACGCCGTCGATGACGTCAATCTCACCATTTATAAAGGCGAAATTTTTGCCCTGCTGGGCGCATCCGGCTGCGGCAAGTCAACCCTGCTGCGCATGCTGGCGGGATTTGAACAGCCTACCGCCGGACAGATTGTCCTGGATGGCGTCGATCTGGCGCGGGTGCCGCCGTATCAGCGGCCGATTAATATGATGTTCCAGTCCTACGCGCTGTTTCCCCATATGACGGTGGAGCAGAATATCGCCTTTGGCCTCAAGCAGGACAAATTGCCCAAGGCCGAAATCACCAGCCGGGTGCAGGAGATGCTGGCGCTGGTGCATATGCAGGAGTTCGCAAAGCGTAAACCGCATCAGCTCTCCGGCGGCCAGCGTCAGCGCGTGGCCCTGGCCCGCAGCCTGGCGAAAAGACCGAAACTGCTGCTGCTTGATGAGCCAATGGGGGCGCTGGATAAGAAGCTGCGCGACAGGATGCAGCTGGAAGTGGTTGATATCCTTGAGCGCGTCGGCGTTACCTGCGTGATGGTGACCCACGATCAGGAAGAGGCGATGACCATGGCGGGGCGTATCGCCATTATGAACCGCGGTAAGTTCGTGCAAATCGGCGAGCCGGAGGAAATCTACGAGCACCCGACCACCCGCTACAGCGCGGAGTTTATCGGCTCGGTCAACGTCTTTGAAGGGCTGGTGAAAGAGCGTCAGGAAGATGGCCTGGTGCTGGACTCTCCGGGCCTGACCCATCCGCTGAAGGTCGATCCCGATGCCTCAGTCGTCGATAACGTGCCGGTGTGGGTGGCCCTGCGCCCGGAAAAAATCATGCTCTGCGAAGACCCGCCCGCGGATGGCTATAACTTCGCGGTGGGCGAGGTTATCTATATTGCCTATCTCGGCGACCTGTCTATCTACCATGTGCGCCTGAAAAGCGGGCAGATGCTGAGCGCTCAGCTGCAAAACGAACACCGTTACCGTAAAGGGGCTCCCACCTGGGGTGATGAGGTGCGTTTGTGCTGGGATGCCGATAGCTGCGTCGTGTTGACGGTGTAAGGAGAGGGCGATGAGTACATTAGAACCCCCGTCAGGCGTAAAAAAACCTGGCGGTTTTGCGCTGTGGCTGGCGCGGCTGCAGATGGCCCACGGGCGCAAGCTGGTCATTGCGCTGCCCTACGTG
Organism: Klebsiella sp. ME-303; assembly: GCF_007910085.1. Taxonomy (NCBI): domain Bacteria; kingdom Pseudomonadati; phylum Pseudomonadota; class Gammaproteobacteria; order Enterobacterales; family Enterobacteriaceae; genus Klebsiella; species Klebsiella sp. ME-303. The sequence goes on from NZ_VOJB01000051.1 coordinate 8,757, forward strand.
TGGCTGATCCTGCTGTTTCTGCTGCCGTTCCTGATCGTCTTTAAAATCAGCCTTGCGGAGATGGCGCGGGCGATCCCACCCTATACCGACCTGCTGGAGTGGGCCGACGGTCAGCTTACGTTAACGCTGAATCTCGGGAATTTCCTGCAGCTCACCGACGATCCGCTCTATTTTGAAGCGTATCTGCAATCGCTTCAGGTGGCGGCGATCTCGACGTTCTGCTGCCTGCTGTTGGGGTATCCGCTGGCGTGGGCGGTGGCGCACAGTAAGCCATCGACGCGAAATATCCTGCTGCTGCTGGTGATCCTGCCGTCATGGACCTCCTTCCTGATCCGCGTCTATGCCTGGATGGGGCTGCTGAAAAGCAACGGCGTGCTGAACAACTTCCTGCTGTGGCTGGGGGTCATCGACCAGCCGCTGGAGATCCTGCACACCAACCTGGCGGTCTATATCGGTATTGTTTACGCCTATCTGCCGTTTATGGTGCTGCCGATCTATACCGCCCTCACGCGTATCGATTACTCGTTGGTGGAGGCGTCGCTGGATCTGGGTGCCCGGCCGCTGAAGACCTTCTTCCAGGTGATCGTTCCCCTCACCAAAGGCGGGATTATTGCCGGGTCGATGCTGGTGTTTATTCCGGCAGTCGGGGAGTTCGTTATCCCGGAACTGCTGGGCGGGCCAGACAGCATTATGATTGGCCGCGTGCTGTGGCAGGAGTTTTTCAATAACCGCGACTGGCCGGTGGCGTCTGCGGTGGCGATCGTGATGCTGTTGCTGCTGATCGTACCGATCATGTGGTTCCACAAGCATCAGCAAAAACAGGTGGGGGAACACGGATGAATAATTTACCGGTAGTCCGTTCGCCGTGGCGAATTTTGATTCTGCTGCTCGGCTTTACCTTTCTGTATGCCCCGATGCTGATGCTGGTGATTTACTCATTCAACAGCTCAAAGCTGGTGACGGTATGGGCGGGGTGGTCGACGCGCTGGTATCGCGAGCTGTTTCATGACGATGCGATGATGAGCGCGGTAGGCTTAAGTCTGACCATTGCCGCCTGCGCCGCGACGGCGGCGGTGATCCTCGGTACCATTGCCGCAGTGGTGATGGTGCGTTTTGGCCGCTTCCGCGGTTCAAACGGCTTTGCTTTTATGATCACCGCGCCGCTGGTGATGCCCGATGTGATTACCGGCCTGTCGCTGCTGCTGCTGTTTGTCGCGCTGGGGCATTCAATTGGCTGGCCGTCGGATCGCGGCATGCTGACCATCTGGCTGGCGCACGTGACCTTCTGTACCGCGTACGTCGCGGTGGTCATTTCATCGCGCCTGCGTGAGCTGGACCACTCTATTGAAGAGGCGGCGATGGATCTGGGCGCCGCGCCGCTGAAGGTCTTTTTCGTCATTACGCTGCCGATGATTATGCCGGCGGTGGTCTCCGGTTGGCTGCTGGCCTTTACGTTGTCGCTCGACGACCTGGTTATTGCCAGCTTTGTTTCCGGGCCGGGGGCGACGACGCTGCCGATGCTGGTCTTCTCCAGCGTGCGCATGGGAGTCAACCCGGAGATTAACGCCCTGGCGACGTTAATCCTCGGCGTGGTCGGGATTGTTGGTTTTATCGCCTGGTATTTGATGGCCCGCGCGGAAAAGCAGCGGGTGCGCGATATCCAGCGTGCAAGAAGCGGCTGAACCACCTAAAATCTGCAATAGAGTTAACATCGGCGCCGCATTTGTGGCGCCGTTTTCATGGAAGACTTTACGTTGGGATTGTTTACTAAAACGCGTTCCTCTCATGCTCGTCTTAACGTTCCTGCGCTGGTGCAGGTGGCGGCCTTCGCCATTATTTTAATCCGCGGCCTGGATTTGCTGATGATCCTCAACCAGCTTGGCGTTCAGGGAATCGCGGATTTTGTCCATCGCAGCGTGCAGACCTGGGCGCTTACCCTGGTGTTTCTCTCAAGTCTGGTGCTGGTATTTATTGAAATCTGGTGCGCGTTTTCGCTGGTAAAAGGGCGCAACTGGGCGCGTTGGCTGTTCTTGTTGACGCAGATTATCGTGATTGGCTACCTGTGGGCCGCTTCATTGGGCTACGGTTATCCCGAGCTGTTTAGTATTGCCGGGGAATCGAAGCGCGAAATCTTTCGCTCCCTGGTGCTGCAAAAACTACCGGATCTGCTGGTGCTGGCGATGCTGTTTGTGCCGGCCCCGTGCCGACGCTTTTTCCGTTTACAGTAACGGTGATACAATCCCCGCCCCTGTTTTTTTGAAGGTCTTGTTATGCATTGCGCACTTTATGACGCGGGTCGCTGCCGCTCCTGCCAGTGGCTGGAACTGCCGGTATCCCAACAGCTCGCCGATAAAATGGCCGATCTTCGCGCGCTTCTCGCCGATGCGCCCGTCGCTGAATGGTGCGCACCGGTTTGCGGGCCGGAAAGCGGGTTTCGCAACAAAGCGAAAATGGTGGTCAGCGGTAGCGTGGAGCGCCCATTGCTCGGGATGCTGCACCGTGATGGCGCCCCGGAAGACCTGACCGACTGTCCGCTTTATCCGCAAAGCTTCGCGCCCGTCTTCGCTGCGCTCAAGCCGTTTATCGCCCGCGCCGGGCTCACGCCCTATAACGTTGCCCGCAGGCGCGGAGAGCTGAAGTACATTCTGCTGACCGAAAGCCGGCTCGACGGCGGTATGATGCTGCGCTTTGTCCTGCGCTCGGAGAGCAAGCTTGCCCAGCTGCGCGCCGCGCTGCCGGAGCTTCAGGCGCTGCTGCCGCAGCTGCAGGTGATTACCGCCAATATTCAGCCGGTGCATATGGCCATCATGGAAGGAGAGCGGGAAATTTTCCTCACCGACCAGCAGGCGCTGGCGGAAAATTTCAACGGCGTGCCGCTGTGGATCCGCCCGCAAAGCTTCTTTCAGACCAACCCGGCGGTGGCCAGCCGTCTGTATGCCACCGCTCGCGACTGGGTGCGCCAGCTGCCGGTCAACCATATGTGGGATCTCTTCTGCGGGGTGGGCGGCTTTGGTCTGCACAGCGCAACGCCTGAGATGCGCCTGACCGGGATTGAAATTGCCCCGGAGGCGATCGCCTGCGCGAAGCAGTCCGCGGCGCAGCTCGGGCTGAATAATCTGCATTTTCAGGCGCTCGATTCCACGCAGTTTGCGACCGGCGAAGGCGACATTCCCGATCTGGTTCTGGTGAATCCGCCGCGTCGCGGTATCGGCGACGGCCTGTGCGACTATTTAAACCGTATGGCGCCAGGCTTTATTATCTACTCCAGCTGCAACGCCCGGACGATGGCGAAAGATATCGCTCGCCTGGCCGGTTATCGCATTGAGCGGGTCCAGCTGTTCGATATGTTCCCCCATACCGCCCACTATGAGGTACTGAGCCTGCTGGTTCGCGAAGTATAAACAAAATGTGAACTCTTCAGGCGGTGAAGATCGGGTAAGCTTGGCTAATCAGAACGTAAGAATAGCGGAGTGCTGCCGGTGGCAAAAAAAATCCTGTTGGTTGAAGATGATGAAGATATCGCCGCGCTGCTGCGCCTGAATCTGCTGGATGAGGGCTATCAGATTGTCCACGTGGCGGACGGAGCCCAGGCCCTGCGCCTGCTGGAAAAAGAGCTTTGGGATGCGGTGATCCTCGACCTGATGCTGCCGGGCGTAGACGGTCTGGAAATTTGTCGGCGCATTCGTCAGCAAACCCGCTATCTGCCGGTGATTATTATCAGCGCTCGCGCCAGCGAAACCCAGCGGGTACAGGGGCTGGAGATGGGAGCGGATGATTATCTGGCCAAACCGTTTTCGATTCTCGAACTGACCGCCCGGGTCAAAGCGGTGTTCCGTCGTCAGGAGGCGATGGGGCAGAATCTGCTGATGGATGCCGGCCGTATCGCCAGCCATGGTTTAAGCATTGACCCCTTGTCGCGCGACGTTAAGCTGCGCGGCGAGACGGTGGATCTGACGCCGCGCGAGTTCGACCTGCTCTACTACTTTGCCCGCCATCCGGGGGAGGTCTTTTCCCGCCTTGAGCTGCTTGATCGGGTGTGGGGCTATCAGCACGACGGCTATGAGCATACGGTCAATACCCATATCAACCGCCTGCGCACCAAAATTGAGCGCGACCCGGCGGAGCCGGACATCATTCTGACCGTCTGGGGAAAAGGCTATAAATTTGCCGTGGAGCGCAAAGAGGCGCAGCCATGATCCGCCGTCTCAGCCTCAGCCAGCGCCTGGCGCTGGTGTTTACCTCACTGCTGCTGCTCTGTGCCATAGCCGTTTGTCTGATCCAGCTGTACAGCAGCGCGCAGTACGGCAACGTCATGGTCCAGCGTCTCTCCGCCGGGCTGGCGCAGCAGATCGCCGCCCGCGAGCCGCTGCTGGACGCTCAGGGGCAGGTTGATCGCCGGATGCTGAAGCCGCTTTTTGATCGGCTGATGACCTTCAATCCCAGCGTAGAGCTGTATCTGCTTTCGCCCGACGGCGAGCTGCTGGCCGACGCCGCGCCGCCGGGGCATATTAAGCGCCAGCGCATCGATCTGGCGCCGGTGCAAACGTTCCTGTCCGGCGGCGCCTGGCCGGTGTACGGCGACGATCCGCGCAGCCTTGATAAGCAAAAGGTGTTTAGCGTGGCGCCGCTGCGCCAGGACGGCCAGCTGCGCGGCTATCTCTACATTATCCTGCAGGGTGAAACCTTTAATGAACTGGCGGCGAGCGCCTGGCAGAAAACCTTGTGGAGCCTGCTGCTGTGGACTCTGCTGCTGGTGGCCGGTCTCGGCGGGCTGGCGGGCTGGCTTGCCTGGTTCTGGGTAACGCGCCCGGTGCGTCAGCTCACCGCGCTGGTGGCAACCGACAGCCAGGACAGTATTCATGCGATAAAGGCGCTGGCGGCGCAAACTCCGGAGGCGAACCCGGGGAATGAAGTGGCCGTGCTGCATAATCGCTTTATTGAACTGGCTCGTCAGATTGCCGGGCAGTGGGACCGTCTGGCCGACAGCGATCGCCAGCGGCGAGAATTTGTCGCCAATATCTCCCACGATTTACGCACGCCGCTCACCTCTTTGCTGGGATATCTGGAAACGTTAAGCCTGAAGGCCGATCGCCTGACGATGGAGGAGAACAAGCAGTATCTGAATATCGCCCTGCGCCAGGGGAACAAGGTCCGCCATCTTTCTCAGCAGCTGTTTGAGCTGGCTCGCCTGGAGCACGGAGGGATTAAGCCGCAGCCGGAAACCTTCGTGCTGGCTGAGCTGGTGCAGGATGTCGCGCAAAAATTCGACCTGGCAATCGCGACGCGCAATATCGGTCTACGGCTGGATCTGGCCGCCGGGCTACCGCCGATAACGGCGGATCTCTCGATGATTGAACGGGTGCTGACTAATCTGCTCGATAACGCCATTCGCCATACGCCGGAAGGTGGGCTTATCCGCCTGACGGCGCGTCGCTCAGGGCCGGAATTTATCGTCGAGGTGGCCGATAGCGGACCGGGCGTTGCCGGTGAGCTGCGGGCAACATTGTTCGAACGGCCTTCGGTGCTTGAACCTGGCGCGCAAAGCGCATCACGAGGGGGACTGGGGTTGATGATTGTGCGACGGATGCTGCAGCTGCACGGCGGCGATATTCGCCTGCTTGAAGCGCCGGCAGGGGCCTGTTTCCAGTTTACCCTGCCGGTTTAAGGTGGCGGATTGGCCGATCGGGCGGTCTATCGCCGCCTGCTAAACGGTAGCCCGGGTAAGGTGTTTACGCCGCAACCCGGGAAATGCGCCTGGGTTGAGGCTTTAGTGCGGCTTCTTCCCGGGCCGCGCTGCGCTTGCCCGGGCTACGGCGACTGTCTGCGGGCCGGTGCCCGGGTAAGGCGTTTACGCCGCAGCCCGGGAAATGCGCCGGGATTGAGGCTTTGGTGCGGCTTCGTCCCGGGCCGCGCTGCGCTTGCCCGGGCTACGGGGCCACGGCTGTCTGCGGACCGATAGCCCGGGTAAGGCGTTTACGCCGCAGCCCGGGTAGTGCGCCGGGATTGAGGCTTTAGTGCGGCTTCGTCCCGGGCCGCGCTGCGCTTGCCCCGGCTACGGCGACTGTCTGCGGACCGGTAGCCCGGGTAAGGCGTTTACGCCGCAACCCGGGAAATGCGCCGGGATTGAGGCTTTGGTGCGGCTTCGTCCCGGGCCGCGCTGCGCTTGCCCGGGCTACGGGGCCACGGCTGTCTGCGGGCCGGTAGCCCGGGTAAGGCGTTTACGCCGCAACCCGGGGAATGCGCCGGGGTTGAAGCTTTGGTGCGGCTTCGTCCCGGGCCGCGCTGCGCTTGCCCGGGCTACCGGGCCACGGCTGTCTGCGGGCCGGTAGCCCGGGTAAGGCGTTTACGCCGCAACCCGGGAAATGCGCCGGGGTTGAGGCTTTGGTGCGGCTTCTTCCCGGGCCGCGCTGCGCTTGCCCGGGCTCCGGGGCCACGGCTGTCTGCGGGCCGGTAGCCCGGACAGGCGCGTCAAGCGCCGCCTCCGGGAAATGCTTACTCCGGGAACCACTGCTTGCTGATTTTCTCGTAGGTGCCGTCGGCTTTAATCGCCTTCAGCGCGGCGTTCAGTTTTTCCAGCAGCGCTTTGTTATCCGGGCGTACCGCAATGCCGAGGCCGGTACCGAAGTACTGCGCGTCGGTGACTTTCGGCGTTGCCGCGCCCAGCTGTGGGTTGGTTTTCAGCCACTCGTTGACCACGGCGGTATCGCCAAACACCCCATCAATACGGCCATTTTTCAGGTCGATAAACGCATTCTGGTAGCTATCGTAAGCCACGGTTTTCACTTCCGGATGTTTATCCTGCAGGTATTTCTGGTGCGTGGTGCCGTTTTCCATCCCGATACGTTTGCCTTTCAGATCGGCGAAAGAGTGGAAGGCATCTTTCTTCGAGATAACCAGCGCGGAGTTAGCGTAGTACGGGTCGGTAAACGCCACCTGCTTGCTGCGCTCCGGGGTAATGTCCATGCCGGAGATGACCGCATCATATTTCTTGAATTTGAGCGCCGGGATCAGGCTGTCGAAGGCATGGTTGGTGAACGTACACTCAGCCTGCATCTGCTTACACAGCGCGTTTGCCAGATCGATGTCGAAACCAGCGATCTGGTTATTGGCGTCCATCGATTCAAACGGTGGGTAAGTTGCAGAAACGCCAAAGCTGATTTTTTCTGCGGCAGCGGCGCCAAAGGCGAAAGTGCTAAGCAGTGCGGCCAGAACTAACTTTTTCATTGTGGAACTCCCGTCGGTCAATCTTATGATGTTGTGCCGTGTCTGCGGCTGGGAGTAACAATGCCACTAAATGAATTTATATTCAATAATCATGGATAGTTATTTTAATTGAAATAAAAAAAGACGGATAACTCAGTGAGCTTATCCGTCTTTATTTGGCTTTTTATGCGTTTTTAATTACGTCGCTCAAAGGCCAGCGCTTTATGTTCCACCAGGCGCATCAGCAGCGTCAGCAGGCCATTGACCACCAGATAGACAATGCCGGCGGCGCCGAACACCATCACATCATAGGTACGTCCATAGAGCAGCTGGCTGTGGCCCATCACTTCCATCAGGGTAATGGTGTAGGCCAGAGACGTACTCTTGAACACCAGCACCACTTCGTTGGAGTAGGAGGAGAGGGCGCGTTTAAAGGCGTACGGCAGCAGGATCGCCAGCGTATCTTTCTTACTCATTCCCAGCGCGCCGCAGGATTGCCACTGGCCATCCGGGATGGCGCGAATGGCGCCATAAAACAGCTGCGTGGTATAAGCGGCGCTGTTGAGAGAAAGGGCGATCAGCGCGCAGAGCCAGGGTTCGGAAATCAGATGCCAGAGTACCGGATATTCCTGCAGCGACGGGAACTGTCCCGGGCCGTAGTAAATCAGGAAGATCTGCACCAGCAGCGGCGTGCCGGTAAACAGCGTGATATAGCCGCGCACGATCCACACCAGCCCCGGCGTTTTTAGCGTCAGAATGATGGTGAAGATCAGCGACAGAATCAGCGCCACGACGATAGAGGCTGCGGTCAGCGTCAGGCTGGTATGCAGCCCTTTTAGCAGTTCGGGTAAGTAATCAAGCATCAGCCTGGTCTCCGTTCGAAGCGCGTCGCACGCTGGTCAATACGTTTCAGAATGTACTGACTCAACAGGGTGATGACCAGATAGATTGCCGCCGCGATGATATACCAGTTAAACGGCTCCTGGGTTCGGGTGGCGATGCTTTTAGTTTGCAGCATCAGATCGTTGACGCTGATCAGGCTCACCAGCGCGGTATCCTTCAGCAGCACCAGCCACTGGTTGCCGAGTCCCGGCAGCGCGTGGCGCCACATTTGCGGCATCACTAAGCGAAAGAAAATAGCGGCTTTCGATAATCCCAGCGCCTGACCGGATTCCCATTGCCCCTGCGGAACGGCTTTAAGCGCTCCGCGCAGGGTCTGCGATGCGTAAGCGGCATACAGCAGAGAAAGCGCGATAGCCCCGCAGAGGAACGGACTGACGTCGAAGTTTTCAATCTGCATCTGTACCGGGATCTGCACTATGCCGAGATTGATCGTAAAACCATCAGAAAGGGTCAGCAGCAGCTGTGAGGAACCAAAATAGATAAACAGAACCACCAGAATTTCCGGTAGTCCGCGCAAAAGGGTGACAATGCCGGTTGCGAGCCAGGCGACCGGACGCAGCTTTACCGACTCGAGGACGGCAAAGAGCATCGCCAGCACCAGGCCGATGATCAGGGCGCAAACGGCAAGGCCGACGGTCATCCCGGCGGCGCTTGCTAATGGAAAAAATTCGTTCATTCAGCGTTACTTCTGGAACCATTTGTTATAGATAGACTGGTAAGTCCCATCGCTTTTCACTTTTTCCAGCGCAGCGTTAAATTTCTGCTGCAGTTCGGTATTGCCCTGGCGCAGCGCAATGCCGAGACCGGTGCCGAAGTAGTCTTTATCGGTCACCTTGTCGCCCACCGCGGCCAGCTTCGGATTGCTCTTCAGCCATTCGGTCACCACGGCGGTATCGCCGAATACGGCATCAATACGGCCGTTCTGCAGGTCCAGCTTCGCATTCTGGTAGCTGTCGTAAGGAACGGTCGTGATTTCCGGGTGTTTGTCGGTGATGAATTTCTGGTGAGTGGTGCCGTTCTGCACGCCGACTTTTTTGCCTTTCAGGGCGTCAATGCTGGTGAATTTACCCTGCTGGCCGACGAACAGCGCGGAGTTTTCATAGTACGGGGTGGTGAACAGCACCTGTTTTTCACGCTCAGGAGTGATGTCCATCCCGGCCATGACCGCGTCGAAACGGCGGAACTTCAGGCTGGGGATCAGGCTATCGAAAGCCTGGTTGGTAAAGGTGCAGGTGGCATCAATCTCTTTACACAGCGCGTTCGCCAGATCGACATCAAAGCCGACAATTTTGTTATTGGCATCGATCGATTCAAACGGAGGGTAGGAGGCCTCGGTGGCGAAACGAATGGTCTGGGCTGCGGTAGCGGAGAGGCTCATGCCCGCAAGAAGAGCGGCAATCAGTACTTTTTTCATCGTCATTTCCCCGAAAACATCAATGTGAAAGATAGTTTTTAAACGCGTCGGTCTGCGGATGCGCGAAGCAGCCGGCATCACCTTGTTCAACGATATGGCCATTTTCCATATAGACCACGCGGCTGGCTGTTTTGCGCGCCACTTCCACTTCGTGGGTGACGATAACCTGCGTAATACCGGTTTCAGCCAGTTCGCGGATAATACTGACGATCTGGGCGGTGATTTCTGGATCGAGCGCCGCCGTGGGTTCATCGAACAGCAGAACCTGCGGTTCCATCATCAGGGCGCGGGCAATAGCGACGCGCTGCTGCTGGCCGCCGGAAAGATGCAGCGGGTAGCGATCGCTATAGGGTTTCAGGCGCAGACGTTCGAGCAGCTTTTCAGCGCGGGCTAAAGCCTGATCTTTGCTCAAACCGAGCACGCGGCAGGGAGCTTCAATCAGATTTTGCTGCACGGTCAGATGCGGCCACAGATTGTACTGTTGGAACACCATACCCACGTTCTGGCGCAGCTCGCGAATGGCTTTGTCAGAAGGCGCTTTGGTAAAGTCGAAATGATTTCCAGCGATATGCAGCGTACCGGAACGCGGCATCTCCAGCAGATTGAGGACGCGCAGCAGCGAGCTTTTACCGGCACCGCTTGGGCCGAGCAGCACCAGCGTTTCCCCCTGCGGGCAATCCAGCGTGATGTCGAACAGCGCCTGGTGTGCGCCGTAGAAGCAATTAATGCCGTTTAATTTTATGCTCATCTGGGCAGTCTGATACATATAGCAATTGAGGCCGCAAATAGTACCTTTGGCAGAATAGTTATGCAATATTTATGCGTTAAAAGTTAAATGTAAACCATGTTTACATTTAAAGTTAGCACAAAATATGGCTTCGTGAAGGTGGGATAAGTCAATGTCGGCATTACCAGCGGAAATGCCGACATTTTACCGGGGTTATTTCATTCGGCCCGAGCGGCCCAACGCCTGAATTAGCGTTTTTCCAGACTCTGACGCAGGGTGCCCGCCGGCGCATGGGGGTTGTTGCCGAGGTAGCGTACGTCATCCACGGCCCAGCACTGGCCTTCCTGAATCATCAGCACTTCGTCTTTCCAGCTTTGGGTGCCCTGTTTCAGCTCCACGCGCAGGGGAATATTGCGCGCGTCGCGATTAGGGATGGTGGAGGCGCTGGCGACATCGGCGCTGTCGGCTGGCGTTGGGCTACTGGAGAAAAGATTTGACTGCAGCAGGGCGTTGTTAGACGGGTCCTGACGCGCGTCGTTCAGCAGTTTTGCCAGACCGTCGCTCAGGTATGGGCGCAGCGCGGTTAAATCGCTGTTGCGGTGCTGTACCTGGTAGTCATAAAACTTCTGCGCTACGTCATCCGGGCCGCCTTCGATGCAGGGGCCGCTGCGGGTGCCGTTATCTTTGTACGCAGGCGTGACGGTAGTACAGGCGCTGAGCGCCAGCGCGCAGGGGAGGACTAATGCAAGAACTTTGTAGCGCATGATGATTTCCTTATGAGCTCACTACGTTAGAATATCTTTTCAAGCATAGTGTATCAGATAGGGATTGTGCTTGACCCTTAGAGCTAACGCATTGAACGCTAAAGAAGGAGTTTCATCATGCAATTTTCCACCACTCCGACCCTCGAAGGTCAGCCCATCATTGAATACTGCGGCGTCGTCACGGGGGAAGCGATTCTGGGCGCCAACGTATTCCGCGATTTTTTCGCCAGCATCCGCGATATCGTCGGCGGTCGTTCCGGCGCCTATGAAAAGGAGCTGCGTAAGGCCCGTGAAATTGCGTTTGAAGAGCTGAGCGAGCAGGCGAAGGCGCTGGGCGCCAATGCGGTGGTCGGGATTGATATTGACTACGAAACCGTCGGTAAAGATAGCAGCATGCTGATGGTCAGCGTTAGCGGCACCGCGGTGAAGACCCGCCGATGAGAACTTGCCGGGCAGGCGTACTGCTGGCGCTGCTGCTGGCGGGCTGCGCCAGCGAAAAAGGTATTATCGATCGCGATGGCTATCAGCTGGATACGCGCCATCCGGCGCAGGCGGCATATCCGCGCATCAAAGTGCTGGTGATTCACTACACCGCCGACGATTTCGACGTTTCGCTGGCGACGCTGACGGATAACCAGGTGAGCTCTCACTACCTGATCCCGGAGAAACCGCCGCTGCACGGAGGTAAACCGCGGATCTGGCAGCTGGTGCCGGAAGAGGAACTGGCCTGGCATGCGGGCGTCAGCTTCTGGCGCGGCAGCACGCGCATTAACGACACTTCGATTGGCATCGAGCTGGAGAACCGCGGCTGGCAAAAAACGGCGGGGGTGAAAAGCTTTACGCCGTTTAATCCGGCGCAGATTGACGCCCTGATCCCGCTGGCGAAAGATATTATCGCCCGCTACCACATCGCGCCGCAGAACGTGGTCGCCCATGCGGATATCGCGCCGCAGCGCAAAGACGATCCGGGGCCGCTGTTCCCGTGGCGCAGGCTGGCCGAGCAGGGGATTGGCGCATGGCCTGATGCCCGGCGCGTGGCATTTTATCTGCAGGGCCGTCCGTCATACGAGCCGGTAGACGCCGCAGCGCTGCTGGACGTCCTGGCGCGCTACGGCTATCAGGTGACGCCGGAAATGACGCCAGCGCAGCAGAAGCGGGTCATTATGGCTTTCCAGATGCACTTCCGTCCCGCGCGCTGGGACGGGGTTGCCGATGCGCAAACCCTGGCGATAGCCGAAGCGCTGCTGGAAAAGTACGGGCGTGGTTAATAGTGCAGCTTGCCGTGGTCCTTCAACCACGCGGCGGTGCGGAGTATCCCTTCATCCATCGTGATGACCGGCTGATAGCCTAGCTCCTGCTGGGCGCGGGAGATATCAAGAGTAAAATCAAAGTTCAGCTTAGAGACGCCGTAGTGGGTAAATGCGGGCTCTTTCGCTGACTTATTGCCAAAGCGCTCCATGCTGCGGGCGATGATATCCAGCATGGGATAGGGAACCGAACGGATGCGGCACTTAATCCCCAGCTCGTCTATGAGTTTCTGCACAATGCTGTGCAGGGTTTGCGGTTCGCCGTTAGTAATGTTGTACGCGCGGGCCGAGGGCAGAAGGTCACTCTGCGGCTGGCTGGCGAGCCACATCGCGTGTACCGCGTTTTCATAGTAGGTCATATCCACCAGCGCGCTGCCGCCGCGCGGCAACAGGACGCTGCCGTAGTGCTGCATCATCTGCGCCAGGCGCGGGATAAACACTTTATCATGCGGGCCAAACAGGCTTTGCGGGCGCAGGATTGTAAAACGGGTATTTGGGTTGGCCTGCGCCAGCAGATTGATCACATCTTCGCTTGCCGCCTTGCTGCGGGCGAATTCGTTGGCGAAACGCTGCGGGCGGAAATCCTCCGCAACATCGCGATGATGGTGATAATCAAAATAGAGCGACGGCGAAGAGATATGCACGAAGTTGCGCACGCCCCAGGCAACCGCCCACTCGCCGAGACGCCGGGTCGCGCGCACGTTAGCTAAATCGAAGGCCTGCTGGGTGCCCCACGGCGAGGTAAAGCTGGAACAGTGCCACAGGGTATCGATACCGGCGAGCATCACTTTGGCCTGCGAAGAGACCAGCTCGGTTAAGTCCGCAGGGACGAACTCTGCGCCCATTTTGCTCAGAAGCTTGCCCATCGCTTCGTTGCGCCCGGTCGCTCTGACGCTAATGCCCTTGTTACGCAGATATTCTACCGCGTTGCGGCCCAATCCGCTGGTCGCACCGGTAACCAGTACCTTCATATCGATCCACTGTTTAACAAAAGAATTTCGTGCGCATTTTTCCGTGATTCTGACTACGATGCAATGAGAATCATGAAAGAATTCTGCACCTATACTCTATTTGATGGTGATTTGCTCCGCCAGGTGGGCGATGCGTCGCGCCATACCGCGAAAAATAAACAGATGCGCCGGGATCATCAACAGCCAGTAGAAAAGCCCCGGCATACCGTGCGGGTGCCACCAGGCTCGCACGTCCAGTTCGCGATGATCGCCTTTATCGCGCAGGGTAAAGCTCAGGCGGCCAAGGCCGGGCGCTTTCATGCCGAATAACAGCGTCAGCTGCTTTTCCGGCTCGACGATAATCACCTTCCAGCTGTCCACCGCATCGCCGGTCTGCAGATATTCATTTTCCGGGCGACCTTTTGCCAGCCGGTGACCGACCAGCAGATCCATCGCCCCGCGCGTTTTCCACAGAGCGTTGCCGAAGAAATAGCCCTCTTTGCCGCCAATTTGGTTGACTACCTTCCACAGCGCAGCAAGGCTGGCGGAAGTGTTAACGGTACAGCCTGCCTGTTTCGGATAGTAGCCGTACTCGGGCCGCCAGCGGGCGAAGGCCTGCGCATCGTAGCCCCAGTCGCTGGAGTTCACCAGCTGCTCCTCTTCTTTAAGCGTAAGCCGCACCGCTTCATCAAACGCGATAAGCGGTTGAGGAATTAAGGCCCGCAGGGCCCGATCGTCGGCAATCAGATCGTGCTTTAGCCCCTGGATCAGCGCTTTGGCCGTGGTTGGCGGCACTGAGGTAATGACGTTGAGAAACCACACCGAAATCCAGCGGGTCGGGAAAGGGATGGGGATCAGCGGGCGGCGTTTGCCGCTGACCGCCATAAAGTGGATGAACTGCTGCTGATAGCTCAAAATTTCCGGTCCGGCGGCTTCAAACACCCGATGCTCGCGGGCCGGATGGTTTAGCAGCTGCAGCAGATAGTAGAGTAAATTTTCCAGCGCAATCGGCGTGGTGCGCGAGCGCACCCAGCGCGGCGGCGTCAGCACCGGCAGGTTGTAGACCATATCGCGCATCACTTCGAAGGCGGCGGAACCGGCGCCGACGATAATGCCGGCGCGAACTTCCGCTACCGGAACGCCTGATTCGCGCAGCAGATCGCCGGTGATCTGGCGGGCGCGCAGATGATCGGATTGCTCCTGCTTCTCCACCTGTAAGGAACTGAGAAAGATGACTTCGTTCACCGGCGACTTGCGCAGCGCGTCGCGAACGTTGAGGGCGACCCGCCGTTCGTGGCGGATAAAGTCCCCGCCTTCGCCCATCCCGTGCACCAGATAGTAAACGGTATCAGCCTGCGCCAGCAGGGCGGGTAGCGCGTCCGGCTGGTTTAAATCGAGCGAATAGCACTCGACGCCGGGGAGCTGCTGTTTTTTAAGCCTGTCGATGTGGCGTGCCGCCGCCAGCACGGTGAAGCCCTGCTCGCTGAGCCTTTTCACCAGATGCTGGCCGATATAACCGCTGGCGCCAAGCACCAGAATTCGCTGCGACACGCCGGACTCCTTAACGGTTTAAAAATGCCTGCCAGTGGCTAACCACCTCGGTGAGCTGCTGGCGGTTAACGTCAATATGCGTCACCAGGCGCACGATGGGCGAGGCGTTGATCAGCACCCCTCGTTCGCGCAGATACTCGCCCAGCGCGGCGGCGCGCGCTTCACCGACGCGAACAAACAGCATATTGGTATCATGACGCGTCACCTCGGCGCCGGCGGCGCGCAGCTGCTCCGCCATCCACGCGGCGTTGTCGTGATCCTCTTTTAAGCGCGCGACGTTGTTCTGCAGGGCATACAGGCCCGCGGCCGCCAGAATACCGGCCTGACGCATCCCGCCGCCGACCATTTTCCGCCAGCGGATAGCGCGGTGAATGTACTCTTCGCTCCCCACCAGCAGCGAGCCTACCGGCGCGCCGAGTCCTTTAGACAGGCAGATGGTGAAGGAGTCGCAGTAGCGGGCGATCTCGCGCAGCGCGCAGCCGTATTCCACGACGGCGTTAAAAATACGCGCCCCGTCAACGTGCAGCCCCAGGCCGCGCTGGCGCGTAAACTCCCAGGCATCTTTGAGATATTCACGCGGCAGCACTTTGCCGTTATGGGTGTTTTCCAGCGACAGCAGCCGGGTAGGGGCGAAATGGATATCGTCCGGTTTGATTTTGGCCGCGACTTTATCCAGCGGCAGGGAACCGTCCGCTGCGGCATCGATTGGCTGCGGCTGGATGCTGCCAAGCACCGCCGCGCCGCCGGCTTCGTAGAGATAGTTATGCGCGCCCTGGCCGACGATATACTCTTCACCGCGCTGGCAGTGGCTGAGCAGGGCGACCAGGTTGGCCTGGGTGCCGCTAGGCAGGAAGATAGCGGCCTCTTTGCCCGCCAGGTTGGCGGCAAAGCGCTGGAGTTCGTTAACGGTCGGGTCATCGCCATACACGTCATCCCCGACCGGGGCGGCCATCATGGCTTCCAGCATGGCGCGGCCCGGACGGGTAACGGTATCGCTGCGTAAATCTATCATGTCATATCCTTATACACTTCATCCTTCGCGCTGCCCCGGCGTTGGCTGCTCCCTCAAAGCCCGGTCACAGAGTTATCTCTGCGCCCGGGGGTTTTCGGCCTTGCCGCCTTGAGGCAACACGAATAATTTTGCGTATGAATTGAAAAGGATATTTTTACCTTAGCCAGTTAGTTTTCGCCAGTTCGATAACTTCGTCGCCGCGGCCGCTGATAATCGCGCGCAGCATATAAAGGCTGAAACCTTTGGCCTGCTCCAGTTTAATTTGCGGCGGCATCGCCAGCTCTTCACTGGCGACGACCACATCCACCAGGACCGGACCATCGGTAGCGAAAGCGGTTTGCAGCGCTTCATCAACCTCTGACGCGCTTTCAACACGTATGCCCTTAATGCCGCACGCTTCGGCGATGCGGGCAAAGTTGGTGGCGTGAAGTTCAGTGCCGTCTGTCAGATAGCCCCCGGCCTTCATCTCCATCGCCACGAAGCCCAGTACGCTGTTATTGAAGATAACGATCTTCACCGGCAGCTTCATCTGCGCCAGCGAGAGAAAATCCCCCATCAGCATGCTGAAGCCGCCGTCGCCGCACATTGCCACAACCTGACGGTCAGGGGCGGTGGCCTTCGCACCGATGGCCTGCGGCATGGCGTTAGCCATTGACCCATGGTTGAACGATCCGAGCAGGCGGCGCTTACCGTTCATCTGCAAATAGCGCGCGGCCCAGACGGTCGGCGTACCCACGTCACAGGTAAAGATGGCATCGTCGTCGGCATAGTGGCTGATGCGCTGCGCCAGATACTGCGGATGAATTGTTTTTTCGCTGGGCTTCGCCAGGTCATCAAGCCCCTTGCGCGCGTCGCGATAGTGTTCCAGCGCTTTATCGAGGAACTTACGGTCGGTTTTCTCCTCAAGATGCGGCATCAGCGCGCTGAGGGTCGATTTAATATCGCCGACCAGCGCCATATCCACTTTACTGTGGGCGCCAATACTGCCGGGATTGATATCAATCTGAATGATTTTCGCGTCCGTCGGGTAGAAGGCGCGGTAGGGGAACTGGGTACCGAGCAGCACCAGGGTATCGGCGTTCATCATGGTGTGGAAGCCGGAGGAGAAGCCAATCAGCCCGGTCATCCCCACATCATAAGGGTTGTCGTATTCTACGTGCTCTTTGCCGCGCAGCGCGTGAACGATAGGCGCTTTGAGCTTCGCGGCGAAGTCTACCAGCTCTTTATGCGCCCCGGCGCAGCCGCTGCCGCACATCAGGGCGATGTTGCTTGAATAGCGCAGCAGCTGGGCCAGCTTTTTCAACTCTTCTTCCGCCGGCGTCACCTGCGGCAGCGGCGCGTGGTACCAGTGGCTGCTGGCGCTTTCCGGCGCGGCTTTCAGCGCAACGTCGCCGGGAAGCACCACTACCGAGACGCCGCGGTTAATCACCGCTTTGCGCATGGCGATGGCCAGCACCTGCGGGATCTGTTCCGGGGTGGAGACCAGTTCACAGTAGTGACTGCATTCCCGGAACAGCTCCTGCGGATGCGTTTCCTGAAAATAGCCGCTGCCGATTTCGCTGGAAGGAATATGGGCGGCGATGGCCAGAACCGGAACGTGATTGCGGTGGCAGTCGAAAAGGCCGTTAATCAGATGCAGGTTGCCCGGCCCGCAGGAGCCTGCGCAGACCGCCAGTTCGCCGGTAAGCTGCGCTTCCGCCCCGGCGGCGAAGGCGGCCACTTCTTCATGGCGCGTGGGCATCCAGTCGATGGTCCCCATACGGTTCAGGCTGTCGCTTAAGCCGTTGAGCGAATCCCCGGTTACGCCCCAAATACGTTTAACGCCAGCCTGTTCAAGAGTTTTGGCAATGTATGCCGCCACGGTCTGTTTCATGGTTCTCCATCTCCTTTTTGTGATAACGCTTACAAGCTTAGATGAAACTGCCAGTTACGCTCGCTTTAACCTCTCATTTTCCGCTGGTTTTTTTCAGTGAAAACTCCGCATAATCTGAGCTCACATAAAGTGGTAAACAGGAATCATTTCAAATGGTTAAATCGCTGTTAAATGCTGTTAATAAACTGCTATCCCATGACGATTTCGGCAAACTCTTGTTACGACTTGCCGTTGGCGGGCTGATGCTGTTTCACGGGTTGCATAAGCTATTTGATGGCGTAGGGGGAATCAGCAATATGCTGGTAGCAAAAGGATTGCCGGGGTTTATCGCTTATGGGGTTTTAGTGGGCGAGGTGGTAGCGCCTTGCCTGCTGATTCTGGGAGTGCTTACGCGTCCGGCGGCGCTGGTGCTGGCGTTTACGATGGTCGTGGCCTGGCTGATGGTCGGGACGGGCAAAACCTTTGCGCTGGATGCGGTAGGCGCGTGGGCGATTGAGAGCCTGGTCTATTTCTTTGTTGGCGCGCTGGCGATTGCCTTCCTCGGGGCAGGGCGCTATGCCATCGGCGGCAATTCGGCCTGGCGGTAAACATTGCCGGACGGCGTTGCGCCATCCGGCAGCTGAGGGTTAAGCCAGTACCAAATCACCCTGCGGGTGGCAGGAGCAGGCCAGCACGTAGCCTTCAGCGATTTCCGCATCGGTTAACGTCATGGTACTGCTGACGGTATATTCTCCGGAAACCACTTTGGTTTTGCAGCAGCCGCAGACGCCTGCGCGACAGGCGACGGTAACCGGCACCTTATTGCTTTCCAGCGCTTCGAGCAGCGTGGTGCCGACCGGCGCGTAGAACGCTTTCGCCGGCTGCAGTTTGGTGAACTTCAGGCCGCTGGTAGCGGCTTCCGCTACCGGCGTAAAGAACTGCTCTTTAAAGAAACGCGTCGCGCCCAGCGCTTTCACCTCCTGCTCAACCCAATCCATATACGGCGCCGGGCCGCAGGTCATCACGGTACGAGAGGTCAGATCCGGTACGCTTTTCAGCAGATCGGTCGTCAGTCGGCCAGAAACAAAACCGTGGGTGGCATTGTTTTCAGCGACTAAGGTCACCGGATATTCGCGCCATTCGTCGGCAAAAATAACATCTTGCGGTGAACGAACGTTAAAGATCACCTGCACATCGGCCTGCGGGCGGTACTTTGCCAACCAGCGACGCATTGACATGATTGGCGTAACGCCGCAGCCAGCAGCCAGCATCAGGAACTTATCTTCAGCCTTATCTTCACAGGTAAATTCACCCATGGCATCGGACAGCCAGATATAGTCGCCGCGCTTCACGTCGCGGGTCAGCCACTGTGAGCCTGCGCCATCGTCAATCCGACGGATGGTCAGCGTGATGTACTCGCTTACTCCCGGCGTCGATGAAATGGTGTAAGCACGCAGCGTCTCCGCTGAATTACGTACGCTGACCAGTGCATACTGCCCGGCACGGTACGGATAATAGTCGTGGCACAGCAACGAAATTGTCCATACATCCGGCGTTTCCTGATGGATGTGATGAACCTGCATCCGCCATGGGCACTGATGAGTTGGCATTGTCATTCTTTACTCCTTACGCGCTCAGCAGCTGCTTCATGTCTTCTTCAACGGTGGTCACGGAACGCAGACCGAATTTCTCGTTGAGAACGGCCAGCAGGTCCGGCGTGAAGAAGCCCGGCGCCGTCGGGCCGGTGACGATATTTTTCACGCCCAGCGACAGCAGGGTCAGCAGAATAACAATCGCTTTCTGTTCAAACCAGGAGAGCACCAGAGACAGCGGCAGGTCGTTCACGCCACAGCTCAGTTTCTCAGCCAGGGTGACCGCCAGGATGATGGCAGAGTAAGCGTCGTTACACTGACCGGCATCGACCAGACGCGGCAGACCTTCGATATCGCCGAATTCGAGTTTGTTGAAACGGTATTTACCGCAGGCCAGGGTCAGGATCAGGCAGTCGTCCGGTACGCTGGTGGCGAAATCGGTGAAGTAGTTACGTTCGCCGCGCGCCCCGTCGCAGCCGCCCACCAGGAAGATATGGCGCAGTTTTTCACGGCTCACCAGGTCGATTAGCGTATCAGCCGCGCCCAGCAGGGTCTGACGACCGAAGCCAACGGTGATCAGGTGCGGGATCTCGCTGTACGGGAAGCCCGCCATCTGCTGCGCCTGGGCGATAACCGGGGCGAAATCTTCGCCTTCCAGATGATTGACGCCTGGCCAGCCGACGATGCTGCGGGTCCAGATACGGTCGTCATAGGCGCCGACGGTTGGGTCGATGATGCAGTTAGAGGTCATCACAATCGGGCCAGGGAAGCGGGCAAACTCAACCTGCTGGTTTTGCCAGCCGCTGCCGTAGTTACCAATCAGATGCTTGAATTTACGCAGTTCCGGGTAACCGTGCGCTGGCAGCATTTCACCGTGGGTGTAGACGTTAACCCCGGTACCTTCGGTTTGCTCCAGCAGGTTGTACAGATCTTTCAGGTCATGGCCGGAAATCAGAATGCATTTGCCTTCGGTCGCTTTGACGTTGACCTGAGTCGGGGTGGGGTGACCATATTTGGTGGTCTCGCCAGCGTCCAGAATGCTCATCACTTTGAAGTTCATCTGGCCGATTTCCATCGAGCACTCCAGCAGCGCGTTCATATCGGCAGGCCAGGTACCGAGCCACGCCATGATTTTATGGTACTGGGCGTAGATGTTGTTGTCGTACTGACCCAGAACGTGCGCGTGCTCCATATAAGCCGCAGCGCCTTTAAGGCCGTACAGGCACAGCAGGCGCAGGCCGAGAATGTTCTCGCCGATGGCCGCTTTGTCTTTGTTCGGGGTGAATTCCGCCGCCTGGCGCTGCAGGTCGCCCAGATCGTCGCTCGCCAGCTGCAGATCGGCCATCGGGTTGTTAACCGTCGCGTGGGCATCAATGTTCAGGCACTGGGCTTTCAGCGCTTCACGCAGGGTGATGGCCTCGCGCGCATAGCCAACGATACGCGGGGAATCGAAGTTAACGTTGGTCAGCGTGGAGAAAAAAGCGCGCGGCGTAAAGCTGTCGATGTCGTGGTCGATGATGCCGTATTCACGGGCTTTAAGCGCCCAGGCGGAGAGCCCCTGCAGAGAGGCAATCAGCAGATCCTGCAGATCGGACGTTTCGGCCGTTTTTCCGCACATACCCTGCGCGTAAGAGCAGCCGTTCCCTGCCGGGGTACGGATGGTTTGTTCACATTGCACACAAAACATGGTCACACCTTTTTAAAGTTATATTTAATATACATGTTTAAGGTTATGCCCGAGCGCGAGAAGAGAAAAGGTATTTCTGATACAACTTACGGGGAGATTGATTTAGCGCAAAATTGGCGGCAGAAGACTACCGCCAGAGAGGTATTAAGCGGAGAAGAAAGCCATCAATATGGGCACCAGCAGACTGAGAATGAAGCCATGAACGATGGCCGCCGGCACAATCTCCACCCCGCCAGAGCGTTGCAGTACCGGCAGCGTAAAGTCCATTGATGTCGCGCCGCAAAGGCCCAGCGCGGTGGAACGGCTGCGGCGCACCAGTCCGGGGATAAGCATTATCGCCAGCAGCTCGCGGGCAAGATCGTTAAAGAAGGCCGCGCTGCCAATTACCGGGCCATAGGATTCGGTCAGCAGAATCCCGGAGAGCGAATACCAGCCAAACCCGGAAGCCATGGCCAGCCCGGTTTTTAGCGGCAGGTCGAGAATAAAGGCGTTGATGATACCGCCCAGCAGTGAACTGACCATGACCACTACCGCGACAATCATTCCGCGGCGATTCAGTACGATCTGCCGCAGCGTCATGCCATTATTGCGCAGTTGAATACCGATGAGGAACAAAAGGAAGATCAGGGTATATTCGCTGGCCTCGGTGGCGTGTTGTAAAAAGGATATACCGCTCAGACCAATCATAAAACCAATAAATACCACGCCGCATAGCTGAAGGGATTCCAGAGCCATTGCCAGACGGGAGGGTAATTTTTCCTGACGATGATGATTTTTCCAGGGCATTTTTTGCTCGAGCCACATCAGGGCGGCAATATTGCATAGCAGAATAATAACGACGCTGACCGCCGCATAATGAAGGATCGCCAGGAGGTTGCTGGCCAGATTATCCAGGAAGGCCAGGCTAATGCCCATAAAAAAGAGAATAACGTAGACAATCCAGCTCAGAAGTCGCGCGATGAGTTTAAGGGCTGATGGCCGATGAAGAGGAATAAGATAGCCTATAACCAACGGCAGCAGAATGATTAAAAGTCCCGAAAACATGAACGACCTGGTCCTTGCAGAATGAAAACAGCGCCCCTGACACTACCCAAATCGCCGGACTGAGTAAAGTGGTGGAAAAAAAGAAAGGCCCGGCAGCACCGGGCCTCAAGAAAAGTGGAGGAAGTTTAGCTGCGTTTTTCCAGCAGGGTGCGGTAGAGCACGCCGCCGAGAATGCCGCCGATAATCGGCATCACCCAGAATAGCCACAGCTGCTGCAGCGCCCAGCCGCCCTGGAATATCGCTACCGCGGTACTGCGCGCCGGGTTTACCGACGTGTTGGTGACCGGAATGCTGATCAGGTGGATAAGCGTTAGCGCCAGGCCAATAGCGACAGGAGCGAAGCCGGCCGGTGCGTTTTTATCCGTGGCGCCGTGAATGACCAGCAGGAAGCCGCAGGTCAGGACGATCTCAATCACAATAGCGGAGAGCATGGAGAAACCGCCGGGAGAATGTTCGCCATAGCCGTTCGATGCGAATCCGCTAGCGGCGGCGTCAAAGCCCGCTTTACCGCTGGCGACAACGTACAGAATAGCGGCGGCGATAATACCGCCGACAACCTGGGCGATAATATAACCAATCACGTCCCTGGCCGGGAAACGACCGCCGGCCCATAAACCTAAAGTTACCGCCGGGTTAAAGTGCCCGCCGGAAATATGACCGACGGCATACGCCATGGTTAATACGGTTAAACCGAAAGCCAGCGCGACGCCGGCAAAACCAATTCCCAGCTCAGGGAATGCCGCAGCCAGAACGGCGCTGCCGCAACCACCAAATACCAGCCAGAATGTACCAAAGCATTCTGCTGCTAATTTTCTAAACATAACCACCTCAATAAAAACGTAAACGCGCACGAGTTTTCGTGCCGGCCTTTATTTTCGCCACAAAGAATGACGACCAGAATAAAGCGACGCTATTCTATGGACGATCGCCACCTTGGGACCAGTTAAATAAATTGATGTAATTTGATTTAGAACAATGCGCGGGGATTCCTTTTCATGTCGGTTTTTTTAAAAGTGTAGAACAAAAACGGTTAAAAAAACGACTTTCAATGATGAAGGCGTTTCTCAATTAAGTGATGTACGGCTCATCACATTCCCCCCTGCGGCCATGAGCGATTCGCAGACGCCCGGAGTGTCATGTTGATGCTCACCTCGCTATACTGCTGATAACTGAAGGAGATAGTCGCCACTGAGCGGAGGGCATATGCATCTTGAGCGTGTAGAAATAGTCGGTTTTCGCGGCATTAACCGATTATCGTTGATGCTGGAACAAAATAACGTGCTGATTGGCGAAAATGCCTGGGGTAAATCCAGCCTGCTGGATGCCCTGACGCTGCTCCTGTCGCCGGAGTTCGACCTCTATCATTTTGTTCGGGAAGATTTTTGGTTTCCGCCCGGCGATATTCAGGGGCGCGAGCATCATCTGCATATCATCCTGACCTTCCGTGAAAATGAACCCGGGCGCCATCGGGTTCGACGCTATCGTCCTCTCAGCAGCTGCTGGGTTCCCTGCGACGATGGCTATCAGCGCGTTTTCTATCGCCTGGAGGGGGAGCTTGCCGATGACGACAGCGTGATGACCCTGCGCAGCTTTATTGATGGTGAAGGGAAAGCGCTGGAGCTTGACGATATTGATGAACTCGCCCGTCACCTGGTACGGCTGATGCCGGTTCTGCGGCTACGCGACGCCCGCTTTATGCGGCGGATCCACAACGGCACCGTTCCGCACTCGCCGCAGATCGAAATTACCGCTCGCCAGCTTGATTTCCTCTCTCGCGAACTGGTACATCATCCGCAAAATTTAACCGATGGACAGATCCGCCAGGGGCTGTCGGCTATGGTGCAATTGCTGGAGCACTATTTTGCCGAGCAGAGCAGCGCGCAGTCGCGCCATCGTCTGATGCGCCGTCATTCACATGATGAACAGCGCAGCTGGCGTTACCTGGATATTATCAACAGGATGATCGACAAGCCCGGCGGGCGCAGCCATCGGGTGATTTTATTGGGGCTGTTTTCGACTCTGCTGCAGGCGAAAGGCACGGTAAGACTCGATCGCGATGCGCGGCCGCTCTTGTTGATTGAGGACCCGGAAACCCGGCTGCATCCTATTATGCTGTCGGTGGCCTGGCATTTGCTCAATTTACTGCCGCTGCAGCGGGTGACGACAACGAACTCCGGCGAACTGCTGTCATTAACGCCCGTCGAGCACGTCTGTCGGCTGGTGCGTGAATCTTCACGGGTGTCGGCCTGGCGGCTGGGGCCCGGCGGGATGAATGCGGAAGACAGCCGGCGCATCGCGTTTCATATTCGCTTTAACCGCGCTTCATCGCTGTTTGCCCGCTGCTGGCTGCTGGTGGAGGGGGAGACGGAAACCTGGGTTATCAACGAGCTGGCCCGCCAGTGCGGCCATCACTTTGATGCGGAAGGGGTGAAGGTCATTGAGTTTGCCCAGTCGGGTTTGAAGCCGCTGATTAAATTCGCCCGGCGAATGGGTATTGAGTGGCATGTGCTGGTGGATGGCGATGAAGCCGGGAAGAAATACGCCGCCACCGTTCGCAGTTTGTTGAATGACGATAAAATGCTGGAGCGAGACCATCTCACCGCGCTACCGGCGATGGATATGGAGCATTTTATGTACCGTCAGGGCTTCGACGATGTTTATCACCGGGTCGCGCAGCTGCCGATGAATATACCCATGAATATGCGGCGGGTGATCACCAAAGCGATTCACCGTTCGTCAAAACCGGACCTGGCGATTGAAGTGGCGATGGAGGCCGGACGGCGCGGGGTTGACGCCATTCCTGCGCTGTTGAAAAAAATGTTCTCTCGCGTACTATGGCTGGCGCGCGGACGCGCAGATTAGCGCAGACCGCTGTTTCTCTCTTTCTGCCGGGCGATCCATCCCGGCAGGTCTTCATCTGCACACCCTCAACTTCAGTTAAACAAAAATGAAGCGCATCTAAAAATGCGCGTTATTCTATTGCCGCATTTAGATAGAATTGTCGCGGGTTCTGCGGGTTAAAACATCAGGAATTGTTATGAAATTAAATGGAAAGCGCAGGAAAGTTTGGTGGCTGCTGGCGATTGTCGTGCTGGCCCTCGCCGTCTGGGGATGGCGAATTCTGAATGCGCCGCTGCCGCAGTATCAGACGCTGGTGGTGCGTAAAGGCGACCTTCAACAGAGCGTGCTGGCGACCGGTAAGCTCGATGCGTTGAAAAAAGTGGACGTCGGGGCGCAGGTGAGCGGGCAGCTAAAAACGCTGCGCGTCGAGATTGGCGACAAAGTGAAAAAAGACCAGCTGCTGGGGGTTATCGACCCGGAGCAGGCGGAAAACCAGATAAAGGAAGTCGAAGCGACGTTGATGGAGCTACGGGCGCAGCTGAACCAGGCGCGCGCGGAACGTAAACTGTCTGCGGCGACGCTGGCTCGTCAGCAGCAGCTGGCGCAGCGGCAGCTGGTCTCTCGCCAGGACCTCGATACCGCCGCGACCGACTTAGCAGTCAAAGAGGCGCAAATCGGCACGATTGAAGCCCAGGTCAAACGCAATCAGGCGACCCTGGATACGGCCAAAACCAACCTCGACTACACCAAAATTCTGGCGCCGATGTCCGGAGAAGTGACGCAAATCACCACCCTGCAGGGGCAGACGGTGATTGCTGCCCAGCAGGCGCCGAATATTTTGACCCTGGCCGATCTCAGCACCATGCTGGTGAAGGCGCAGGTCTCGGAAGCGGACGTCATTCATCTTAAGCCGGGGCAAAAGGCCTGGTTTACCGTACTGGGCGATCCGCTGACGCGCTATGAAGGAACGCTGAAGGATATTCTCCCGACGCCCGAAAAGGTCAATGACGCTATTTTCTACTACGCCCGTTTTGAAGTGCCGAACCCGCAGGGCATCCTGCGCCTGGAGATGACCGCCCAGGTGCATATTCAGCTCTCAGAAGTGAAAAATGTTATCACCATCCCGCTGAGCGCGCTGGGTGAGGCCATCGGCGATAACCGCTATCACGTGCGTCTGCTGCGTACCGGTGAAGTTAAAGAGCGTGAAATCGTTATCGGCGCGCGTAACGACACCGATGTGGCGGTGGTGAAAGGGCTGGACGAGGGGGATGAAGTCATTATCGGCGAAGGTGCGGCCGGAGCGGCGAAATGACGGCGTTACTGGAACTGCGTGATATTCGCCGCAGCTACCCCTCCGGCGATGGCAACGTTGAGGTGCTGAAAGGCATTACGTTGAACATTGCCGCCGGTGAGATGGTGGCAATCGTCGGCGCGTCCGGCTCCGGGAAATCCACGTTGATGAATATTCTCGGCTGTCTGGACAAACCGACCGGCGGTACCTACCGGGTCGCGGGAACGGACGTGGCTCGCCTCAACGGCGACGAGCTGGCGCGCCTGCGGCGGGAACATTTCGGTTTTATTTTCCAGCGCTATCACCTGTTATCGCATCTCACCGCGGCGCAGAACGTGGAAGTCCCTGCGGTTTATGCCGGCGCCGAGCGCAAAGCGCGCCTGGCCCGGGCCCATGAGCTGCTGGTTCGGCTGGGGCTGGGCGACAGAGCTGAATATCAGCCTTCGCAGCTCTCCGGCGGCCAGCAGCAGCGGGTGAGTATCGCCCGCGCGCTGATGAACGGCGGGGAAGTGATTCTGGCGGATGAGCCAACCGGTGCGCTGGACAGCCGCTCCGGCGAAGAGGTCATGGGGATACTTCACCAGCTAAAAGCGCAGGGGCATACGGTGATTATCGTCACCCATGATCCGCAGGTGGCGGCCCAGGCGGAGCGGGTGATTGAGATACACGACGGTGAAATCGTGCGTAATCCGCCCGCTCTGAGTCCGGCGCAAGGCGGCGTACTGCGCCAGCGCACGGCGGCCGAACCGTCGGCGTGGCGTCAGTTCAGCAGCGGCTTTCGCGAAGCGCTGATCATGGCCTGGCGCGCGATGGCGGCGAATAAAATGCGTACGCTGCTGACGATGCTCGGGATTATTATCGGCATCGCATCTGTGGTGTCGATTGTGGTGGTGGGCGATGCCGCGAAGCAGATGGTGCTGGCCGATATCCGCGCCATCGGCACCAATACCATTGATGTATATCCCGGCAAGGATTTCGGCGATGACGATCCCCGCTATCAGCAATCGCTCAAGTACGATGACCTGTTAGCTATTCAGAAACAGCCGTGGGTGAGCTCGGCGACCCCGGCGGTATCAAAAAGCCTGCGCCTGCGGGCGGATAACATCGACGTTGCCGCCAGCGCCGAGGGCGTGGGGGCGCAGTACTTTAACGTCTACGGCATGACCTTTAGCGAAGGCAATACCTTTAACGAGCTTCAGCTAAATAGCCGCGCGCAGGTGGTGGTGCTCGACAGCAACGCGCGCCGACAGCTATTTCCGCACAAAGCGCGGGTCGTCGGCGAAGTGATTCTGGTCGGCAATATGCCCGCGACGGTGATCGGCGTGGCGGATGAAAAACAGACAATGTTCGGCAGCAGCAAAATTCTGCGCGTCTGGTTGCCCTATACCACGATGGCTGGCCGGGTGATGGGGCAATCGTGGCTGAATTCCATCACCGTGCGCGTCAATGAAGGCTACGACAGCGCGGTTGCCGAGCAGCAGCTGTTGCGTCTACTGGAACTGCGTCACGGTAAGAAAGATGTTTTCACCTGGAATATGGACAGCATCTTGAAAACGGCAGAACGGACCACACATACATTACAGCTGTTTCTGACGCTGGTGGCGGTGATTGCGCTGGTGGTCGGCGGTATTGGCGTGATGAATATTATGCTGGTCTCAGTCACCGAACGCACGCGGGAGATCGGTATCCGTATGGCGGTCGGGGCGCGGGCCAGCGATGTCTTACAGCAGTTTTTGATCGAGGCGGTGCTGGTTTGCCTGGTTGGCGGGGCGCTGGGCGTCACGCTTTCGCTGCTGATTGCCTTTGTGTTACAGCTGTTTTTACCCGGCTGGGAGATCGGTTTTTCACCGTTGGCGCTATTGACCGCGTTTTTATGCTCCACGCTGACCGGGGTGCTGTTTGGCTGGCTACCGGCGCGCAATGCGGCTCGTCTGGACCCCGTCGACGCCCTGGCGCGCGAGTAGCGATAAAAAAATGCCAGTCAGAAGGACTGGCATTTTGCTGGCGGGATGTACACAATGAAGCAAAAGAGTTATGCGGCTGTTTCTGTTTCTTCAGCTTCAACAGGGACAATCACGCTGGCGTGGTTACCTTTTGGCCCCTGGTGAACATCAAACCGAACCGCTTGTCCGGCTTTTAGCGTTCTGTAACCATCCATCTGGATGGTCGAGTAATGGGCGAAAATGTCTTCGCCGCCGCCCTCAGGGCAGATAAAACCGAACCCTTTGGCATTGTTGAACCACTTAACAGTACCCATTTCCATACTTCGACATCCTTCGTAAATCTTATAAGTAAGATGGAATGAACCGGTAGTGGAGTGACGAGTTGTTCATTTGCTCGCCAACTCTCGCCACTACAATTTAGAGAAATCAGGAAATGCGTCAAGCGATTGACGCCAGGGGACGGTGAAAAATGCGTCAAAATTTGAAGCAGTTAACGCTATTGCCGGGGAATGTGACAGACGTCGCGGATG
Source organism: Klebsiella sp. ME-303 (assembly GCF_007910085.1). Lineage (NCBI taxonomy): Bacteria > Pseudomonadati > Pseudomonadota > Gammaproteobacteria > Enterobacterales > Enterobacteriaceae > Klebsiella > Klebsiella sp. ME-303. The sequence continues at coordinate 37,368 of NZ_VOJB01000051.1, forward strand.
GAAGTAATAGATGATAATTATCTATGATCTATTGTAGATTTGTGATGTGCATAGCCTCTGGTCATCGACAGGCCACCGCCTGTTGGCAACAGCAACCGATGATGAACACTGACGATGAGTAAGAGAGACTGGTTGGACTTCGATCAGCTAATTGAGGACGAAGTTAAAGATGCGCTTAAACCGCCATCTATGTATAAAGTGATATTAGTCAATGATGACTACACTCCAATGGAGTTTGTTATTGACGTGTTACAAAAATTCTTTTCTTATGATGTTGAACGTGCAACGCAACTGATGCTGACGGTTCACTATCAAGGTAAAGCGATTTGCGGGGTGTTTACCGCAGAAGTCGCAGAAACCAAAGTATCGATGGTGAACCAGTATGCGAGGGAGAACGAACATCCGTTGTTGTGTACGCTAGAAAAAGCCTGAATGCAGGCAATAAACTTGGGGGAGGTGCCTATGCTCAATCAAGAACTGGAACTCAGTTTAAACATGGCTTTCGCCAGAGCGCGCGAGCACCGTCATGAGTTCATGACCGTCGAGCACTTGTTGCTGGCGCTGCTTAGCAACCCTTCGGCCCGCGAAGCGCTTGAAGCGTGTTCAGTGGACCTGGTCGCGCTGCGTCAGGAGCTTGAAGCCTTCATCGAACAGACCACACCCGTACTGCCTGCAACGGAAGAAGAGCGCGACACTCAGCCGACGCTGAGCTTCCAGCGCGTGCTGCAACGTGCTGTTTTCCACGTCCAGTCTTCCGGCCGCAGCGAAGTGACCGGCGCCAACGTTCTGGTCGCGATTTTTAGCGAACAGGAATCTCAGGCGGCATACCTGCTGCGTAAACATGAAGTCAGCCGACTTGATGTGGTGAATTTCATCTCTCACGGTACGCGTAAAGACGAGCCGAGCCAGTCTTCCGATAACAGCGGAAGTCAGCCTGGCAGCAGCGAAGAGCAAGCAGGCGGGGAGGATCGTATGGAAAACTTCACCACCAACCTCAACCAGCTTGCCCGCGTAGGCGGTATCGATCCGCTGATCGGCCGCGAGAAAGAGCTGGAACGTGCTATTCAGGTTCTGTGCCGCCGCCGCAAGAACAACCCGCTGCTGGTGGGGGAATCCGGCGTTGGTAAAACCGCTATCGCTGAAGGTCTTGCCTGGCGTATCGTGCAGGGCGACGTGCCGGAAGTGATGGCCGATTGCACTATCTATTCACTGGATATTGGCTCGCTGCTGGCAGGTACCAAATACCGCGGCGACTTTGAAAAACGCTTTAAAGCGCTGCTTAAGCAGCTGGAGCAGGACACCAACAGTATTCTGTTCATCGATGAGATCCACACCATTATCGGTGCGGGGGCGGCTTCCGGCGGGCAGGTCGATGCCGCTAACCTGATTAAACCGCTGCTTTCCAGCGGTAAGATTCGGGTCATTGGCTCGACGACCTATCAGGAGTTCAGCAACATCTTTGAAAAAGATCGTGCCCTGGCGCGGCGTTTCCAGAAAATTGATATCACCGAACCTTCCGTGGAAGAGACGGTGCAGATTATTAACGGCCTGAAGCCGAAGTATGAAGCGCACCACGACGTCCGTTACACCGCGAAAGCGGTACGTGCGGCGGTAGAGCTGGCGGTGAAATACATTAACGATCGTCATCTGCCGGATAAGGCGATTGACGTGATTGATGAAGCCGGGGCGCGTGCGCGCTTGATGCCGGTGAGCAAACGTAAGAAAACGGTTAACGTGGCGGATATTGAGTCCGTGGTGGCGCGGATTGCGCGTATACCTGAGAAGAGCGTTTCCCGCAGCGATCGCGATACGCTGAAAAACCTCGGCGATCGCCTGAAAATGCTGGTCTTCGGCCAGGATAAGGCGATTGAGGCCTTAACCGAAGCGATCAAGATGGCGCGCGCCGGGCTTGGCCATGAGCACAAACCCGTCGGCTCTTTCCTGTTTGCCGGGCCTACCGGGGTCGGTAAAACCGAGGTTACCGTACAGCTGGCGAAGTCGCTGGGCATTGAGCTGCTGCGTTTTGATATGTCCGAATATATGGAACGTCATACCGTCAGCCGCTTAATCGGTGCGCCTCCGGGCTACGTCGGTTTCGATCAGGGCGGGCTGCTGACCGATGCGGTTATTAAGCATCCGCACGCGGTGCTGCTGCTGGATGAAATTGAAAAAGCGCATCCGGACGTCTTTAACCTGCTGCTGCAGGTGATGGATAACGGGACGCTGACCGACAACAACGGCCGCAAAGCGGATTTCCGCAACGTGGTGCTGGTGATGACCACCAACGCCGGGGTGCGTGAAACCGAGCGTAAATCCATTGGCCTCATCCATCAGGACAACAGTCCGGATGCGATGGATGAGATCAAAAAGATCTTTACGCCGGAGTTCCGTAACCGTCTCGACAACATTATCTGGTTCGATCATCTGTCTACGACGGTTATCCATCAGGTGGTGGATAAATTTATCGTCGAGCTGCAGGTTCAGCTGGATCAGAAAGGCGTCTCTTTGGAAGTCAGCCAGGAAGCCCGCGATTGGCTGGCCGAGAAAGGCTACGACCGGGCCATGGGCGCGCGTCCAATGGCGCGGGTGATTCAGGACAACCTGAAAAAACCGCTGGCCAATGAGCTGCTGTTTGGCTCACTGGTTGACGGCGGACAGGTGACCGTTGAACTGGATAAAGAGAAAAATGCGCTGACCTACGACTTCCAGAGTGCGCAGAAGCACAAACCGGAAGCTGCGCATTAAGTTTCGGTACTCAGTGACAAAACCGGCCTCAGGGCCGGTTTTTTTATGCCTATGTCCTGGACCCTTTTTTATTCCACTTTTTAACTTGTTGATTTTAATAAAGAGAAAATATAGCGTAAAATTATGGTGGCAGAGAGGATGTGTTGATTAATTTCAATGATAACAATATGGTAGGGTGTTGTTCGTTCAGTTCACTGCCGTACAGGCAGCTTAGAAATATAACTCGGCCACAGGTCGGCTTATCCTGAAGTTCACTGCCGTACAGGCAGCTTAGAAAATCAGGCAAAACATTTCCTGCATGTTCGCGATGTTCACTGCCGTACA
>NZ_VOJB01000052.1:0-54685 GCF_007910085.1 Klebsiella sp. ME-303
GAGTCAGGATCGGTTAAGAAGTCTTCATAGAGCTGTTCTATCCAGCTCTGGTTCGAACCAGAGAGGTAAGAAGAGTCCAGCCAGGCTTTCATTGCGCCGTTCTGCATCGTGATCCCTTAAGCATTTATATGCTTATTTCGCCGTAGAAACTACCACGCACAGAAGTTGTACGTGCCGGGGTTCACTTGTTGCGGATGAGTTGTGGTTTCGTCCGCTAAGGAACCTTTAAAAACTGTCTAATAATCTTCTTTGTTCAGGCTGCGACTGTGTTGCGACCCTCACTCACTCCGGTCACATAGTTCACTATGCTCCCGGAGATTCGTTCTGCTCGCGCCTTGTCTCGCGCTGAACATCTCGATTATTACTATTAATATGGCAGTTTTTAGAGGTTTCCTGCTATATCCCCCGGCGGCGCGAACGCTGCCGGGGCTACTGCTTTTGGTAGCCCGGATAAGCGCTAGCGCCATCCGGGGCAGACCGGGTTACTTACGCACTGCGCTGCAGCAGCATCGACTTAATATGGCCGATGGCGCGCGTCGGGTTCAGCCCCTTAGGACACACACTGACGCAGTTCATAATGCTGTGACAGCGGAATACGCTGAAAGCATCGCTCAGCCCTTCGAGGCGCTCGCTGGTTTCGGTATCGCGGCTGTCGATCAGGAAGCGATACGCGGCCAGCAGGCCGGCCGGGCCGATAAACTTGTCCGGGTTCCACCAGAACGACGGGCAAGACGTTGAACAACATGCGCAGAGAATACACTCGTACAAACCATCGAGTTTCTCACGCTGCTCTGGCGATTGCAGATGCTCGCGAGCCGGAGGATTTTGCCCATTATTCAACAAGTAAGGCTTAATCTTCTCATATTGTGCATAGAATTGCCCCATGTCTACCACCAAATCACGGATAACCGGTAATCCTGGCAGCGGACGGATAACAATTTTCTTACCCGGCTGATTCAGCGCGGAGATCGGCGTGATGCACGCCAGACCATTTTTCCCGTTCATGTTCAGACCGTCGGAGCCACAAACCCCTTCACGGCAGGAGCGGCGGAACGACAGCGACGGGTCTTTCTCTTTCAGCTGGATTAACGCGTCCAGCAGCATCATGTCGCGACCCTCTTCCGCTTCCAGGGTGTAATCCTGCATGCGCGGAGCATCGTCTACGTCCGGGTTATAACGATAAACTGAAAACTCGAGTTTCATATTCCTGTCTCCGCATTAATAAGTACGAATCTTCGGCGGGAATGCCGGACGCAGCTTCGGTTCCATATTGACGCTACGACGCGTCATGGATTCCGACTCTGGCAGATACAGGGAATGGCACAGCCAGTTTTCATCATCACGATCCGGGAAGTCGAAGCGGCTATGCGCGCCGCGGCTTTCGGTACGGTAGTTCGCAGACATCGCGGTGGCGTAAGCGGTTTCCATCAGGTTATCCAGCTCCAGGCACTCAACGCGCTGGGTGTTGAACTCGCTGGAAGTATCATCCAGGCGGGCGTTTTTCAGACGCTCGCGGATGGCTTTCAGCTGCTCAAGGCCCTTCGCCATTGCATCCCCTTCGCGGAAGACTGAGAAGTTATGCTGCATACACTCTTGCAGCGCTTTGCGGATTTCGACCGGGTCTTCACCATTCCGGTTGCCGTTCCAGCGGTTCAAACGTTCCAGAGAAGCGTCGATCTCTTCATCCGTCGCGTCGCGCAGTACGCCCTGCTCGGCGATAGACTCTTGCAGGTGCAGACCCACCGCGCGGCCAAAGACCACCAGGTCAAGCAGCGAGTTGCCGCCCAGACGGTTCGCGCCATGTACCGATACGCAGGCGATTTCGCCTACCGCGAACAGTCCCGGAATAACCACATCTTCGCCCTGCTCGTTGACGGTCAGCGCCTGTCCGCTCACTTTGGTCGGAATACCGCCCATCATATAGTGGCAGGTTGGGATAACCGGAATCGGCTCTTTTACCGGGTCGACGTGGGCAAAGGTGCGGGAGAGCTCCAGGATACCCGGCAGGCGGGATTCCAGCACTTCTTTACCGAGGTGATCGAGCTTCAGCTTGGCGTGCGGGCCCCACGGACCATCGCAGCCGCGACCTTCACGGATTTCGATCATGATGGAACGCGCCACCACGTCGCGACCCGCCAGATCTTTCGCATTCGGGGCATAACGTTCCATGAAACGTTCGCCGTGTTTGTTCAGCAGGTAGCCGCCTTCACCGCGGCAGCCTTCTGTCACCAGAACGCCCGCCCCGGCGATACCGGTCGGGTGGAACTGCCACATTTCCATATCCTGCACCGGCACGCCGGCGCGGATCGCCATACCAACGCCGTCGCCGGTATTGATATGGGCATTGGTGGTGGACTGGTAGATACGACCGGCGCCGCCGGTAGCCAGCACGGTGGCGCGAGCCTTGAAGTAAACCACTTCACCGGTTTCGATACACAGGGCGGTACAACCGACCACCGCGCCATCGGCGTTTTTCACCAGATCCAGCGCGTACCACTCGGAGAAAATAGTGGTGTGATTCTTCAGGTTCTGCTGATAGAGGGTGTGCAGCAGGGCGTGACCGGTACGGTCAGCCGCCGCAGCGGTACGTGCCGCCTGCTCGCCGCCGAAGTTTTTCGACTGGCCGCCGAACGGACGCTGATAAATCGTGCCATTTTCGAGACGCGAGAACGGCAGACCCATATGATCCAGCTCCAGAATCGCTTCCGGGCCGGTTTTACACATGTATTCGATGGCGTCCTGATCGCCAATGTAGTCCGACCCCTTAACGGTGTCGTACATATGCCATTCCCAGTTATCTTCATGGGTATTACCGAGCGCGACGGTGATACCACCCTGCGCGGAAACGGTATGAGAACGGGTCGGAAAAACTTTAGAGAGCAGCGCACAGCTCTGGCCGCTCTGGGAAATCTGCAGCGCCGCGCGCATACCTGCGCCGCCGGCACCAATGACAACAGCATCAAATTCTCTGACAGGCAATTTCATTACACACCCCACACCACAACAAATCCATAAAGAACGTAAGCCACCAGCGCAACAACGATCAGCAGTTGCAGAATTAAGCGCACGGCCAGTGGTTTAACGTAGTCCGTTAATACCTGCCACATCCCGATCCAGGCGTGGATCAGAATGGAAACGAGAGCCAGCAGGGTGAAGACTTTAGTGAACGCGGAGGAGAAAAAGCCCGTCCAGACTTCCCATGAAATTTCACCGGTGGTGGCAAAGAAGCCAACCATATAGATGATGTAGAGGGTCAGAACGATAGCGGTAGCACGGACCAGAATAAAGTCATGTACGCCGTTGCGTCCTAGTGCTGAGGCGTTGCTTACCATACGAGGACTCCTGCGAGAAGTGAAAGCACGACAGTAATAACAAAAGAAATTTTGGCGGAGCGTGTCCCTACTTCGAGGGTTTCTTCAAGGTAGCCAAAATCCATCAGCAGGTGGCGAATACCGACCACCGCGTGATACGCCAGCGCGGTCAGGATGCCCCACATGATGAACTTCACAAAGAAGCTATCCATAATGGATGCCGCAGTGAGAAAACCTTCGGGAGAGGAAAGGCTGGTGCCCAGCAGCCAAAGCAGAATCCCGATCGCCACGAAGGTGATCACTCCGGATACGCGATGGAGAATGGACGCTATCGCCGTGATTGGGAACCGGATCGTTTGCAGATCCAGATTGACAGGTCTTTGTTTTTTCACATTTCTTACCATGAATAACGCCCACATGCTGTTCTTATTGTTTCCTTCCTCCGGTCTGCTTGCGGGTCAGACAGCGTCCTTATCTATAACTAAAAGTCATGTTAAAACGCCTTTCCAGGAGTTAAAGCGTGACAAAATAACGCTGGGTGGCTCGGGATTGCAGGGTGTTCCGGAGACCTGGCGGCAGTATAGGCCGTTCACAAAATCATTACAATTAACCTACATATAGTTTGTCGGGTTTTCTCCCGAACAGTGATCCATGTCACGATAACAACATATTTTTAATTTTTAATCATCTGATTTGACAAATATTAAACATTATTGTTACAACCATTACCAGATAAATGCAATAATACGCAAAAGTTATGGGGTCACTCTTTTACCTGAGAATAAGTTATGCAACAGTGAGAGAGTATTGACCGATGTAATCAGGACAGTTATTAGTGGTATATAGTTTTATAATATTCGGGCTGCTAAAACGCTGATTTGCTGTTGTTTCGTCGTAGGCTGAAGACGTACCATCAAGCGCCCTTGCTCTGTACCCTGCCCTTTTCGCGACGCAGAGCGATGTGCAACATAACAAACTGGTAATGTCATCTGCTACGGGCTGAATGCAAATCCACCACCCGGCAGCCTTAAGCAATAAAGGCGCTAAGGAGACCATAAATGTCTGATGCTAAAGCAAAAATCACCCTGGGTGGTGATACTGCTATCGAACTGGATGTGCTAAAGGGCACGCTCGGTCAGGATGTTATTGATATTCGTAGTCTTGGTTCAAAAGGCGTGTTTACTTTTGACCCTGGTTTTACCTCCACCGCATCCTGCGAATCTAAAATCACCTTTATCGACGGTGATGAAGGTATCCTGCTGCACCGCGGTTTCCCGATCGATCAGTTAGCAACCGACTCCAACTATCTGGAAGTATGCTACATCCTGCTGAACGGTGAGAAGCCGACCCAGGCCCAGTACGACGAATTCAAAACCATCGTTACCCGCCACACCATGATTCACGAACAGATTACCCGTCTGTTCCACGCGTTTCGCCGCGATTCTCACCCGATGGCCGTCATGTGCGGTATCACCGGTGCGCTGGCCGCGTTCTATCACGATTCGCTGGATGTGAATAACCCACGCCACCGCGATATTGCCGCATTCCGCCTGCTCTCCAAAATGCCGACGATGGCGGCAATGTGTTACAAGTACTCTATCGGCCAGCCTTTCGTTTATCCGCGCAACGACCTCTCCTACGCGGGTAACTTCCTGAATATGATGTTCTCCACGCCGTGTGAAAAATATGAAGTGAATCCGATTCTGGAACGCGCCATGGACCGTATCCTGATCCTGCACGCCGACCACGAACAGAACGCTTCAACGTCCACCGTACGTACCGCCGGCTCTTCCGGCGCGAACCCGTTTGCCTGCATCGCTGCGGGTATTGCCTCCCTGTGGGGACCGGCACACGGCGGCGCCAACGAAGCGGCGCTGAAGATGCTCGAAGAGATCAGCTCCGTTGAACACATTCCGGAATTCGTCCGTCGCGCGAAAGACAAAAACGACTCTTTCCGCCTGATGGGCTTTGGCCACCGCGTGTACAAAAACTACGACCCGCGCGCCACCGTTATGCGTGAGACCTGCCACGAAGTGCTGAAAGAGCTCGGTACCAAAGACGATCTGCTGGAAGTGGCCATGGAGCTTGAGCACATCGCGCTCAACGACCCGTACTTCATCGAGAAGAAACTCTACCCGAACGTCGATTTCTACTCCGGTATCATCCTCAAAGCGATGGGCATTCCGTCTTCTATGTTTACCGTTATCTTCGCGATGGCGCGTACCGTGGGCTGGATTGCGCACTGGAACGAAATGCACAGCGACGGCATGAAAATCGCCCGTCCGCGCCAGCTGTATACCGGCTACGAAAAGCGCGATTTCAAAAACGATATCGCCCGTTAAGAGGGCTATCGCAGCGACAAAAAACGCGCCTGAAGGCGCGTTTTTTTATTGCTGACATCCCGGGCACCAGTAAAACGGCCGCGACGATAGCATCGTTCTCTCGATTATTCCGCCGCAGCGCTCGCAGGCCTCCCCTTCGCGATGAAAAACCTTAAAGCGAAACAGCGCGCCGTGGTGCTTATTCTCGTCCACCAGACCGCGGGTGTTGTAGGACAATCGCGGGATCTCCAGCAGCGCATGCGCCAGCGCATCGAGCTGTTTTTCATCCAGTTCAGAGGCTTTATGCCGCCCGGTCAGCCCCACCTGCCAGAGGATCTCCACGCGCAGATAGTTGCCTAATCCGGCAAGAAACGCCTGATCCAGCAGCAGACCGGAGAACTGGCGGTTGCGGAATTTCGCCGACAGCAGCCGCGCTTTGACCTGTTCAACGCTAAGGCGCATATCGAGCACATCCGGCCCGACCCGCAGCAAAAACGGATGGCGGGCGAGCTGCTCGGGCGTCAGCATCTCAATATCAGAGGCGCTGTAGAGCAAAATCGCCCTGCGCGCGGTCTGCAGCCGAACGCGCAGAACGCGCGTCGTTTCAGGCTGCGCCCCCGCGTCCACCACTCGCCAGACGCCGTACAGCTGATTGTGGCTATACAGCGTTAGCCCGCCGGAGAAGTGGGTCAGCAGCGCCTTACCGCGAGTTTCAATGTGCGTCACTCGCTGGCCGACCAGCTGAGGTTGGTAATGTTGTAACTGCGGGAAGGCGAACCACGCCCCGGTCAGGGGTTCGCCTTTAATCGCCGCTTCCAGGCTATCCGCCGCGCGGCGAATTTCCGGACCTTCCGGCATAATCTTGTCCTTGTGTTAATGCGTTGCCCCACCGCCGACTTTCACATCGCCATCCTGCTGCAGGGCAACGGCGATGGCCGTTTCCAGCGCGGCCTGAACCGTCTCTACCGCCATACTGGCTTCGCCGGGATGAGCCGCGGCCTGCTCCGGCAAATACGGAATATGGATAAACCCGCCCTTCGCGCCGCTGCGATGACGCAGGCTGTGCAGCAGGCCGTACATCACGTGATTACAGACAAACGTCCCCGCCGTCTGCGACACCGACGCCGGGATCCCCCGGCTGCGCAGGGCGGTTACGATCGCTTTGATCGGCAGCGTGCTGAAGTACGCCGCCGGCCCGCCGGCAGCGATCGGTACGTCGATCGGCTGCAGGCCTTTATTGTCCGGGATCCGCGCATCATCGACGTTGATCGCCACCCGTTCAACGGTGATGTCGACGCGACCGCCCGCCTGACCAATCGCCAGGGTCAGGACGGGATCCAGCTCATCCAACGCGGCGTTAAGCGCCGTCAGGGCGTCGCCAAAGACGCACGGCAGCTGCCGCGCCGCCACCGGCTGTCCGCCGATAATAGCGCCGTCCAGCCGCTTTACCACTTCCCACGAAGGGTTAACCGCTTCGCCGCCGAACGGCTCAAAACCGGTAATTAACACGCCAGCCATGATCCCTCCTTACAGGAACATCAGGAAATAGAGCAAAAATACGTTCACGATAAGCAGCATAACGCCGGTCGGCACCTGGGCTTTGATGACCGCGTTTTTATCCGGCAGCTCCAGCAGCGCGGCAGGCACGATATTGAAGTTCGCCGCCATGGGCGTCATCAGGGTACCGCAGTAGCCGGAGAACATGCCAATGGCCGCCATCACCGCCGGGTTCCCCCCGTGCTGCAGCACCAGAATCGGGATCCCGACCCCCGCCGTCACGATAGGAAACGCGGCGAAAGCGTTGCCCATCACCATCGTCAGCAGCGCCATTCCCAGGGTATAGACGGCAACAGCGATAAACCGGCTGTCTACCGCCAGGTAGTGCTGCGTCAGCCAGGAGATGCTGTTGCCAACGCCGGCGGCGGTAAACAGCAGCCCGAGCACCGCGAGGATCTGCGGCAAAATAAACGCCCAGCCCACCGAGTCCAGCAGGCGGCGGGCTTCCTGTAACGGCTGCGCGGCCGTTTCATGGGTCATGCGGATAGCCATCACCAGACCGAGCAGCGTGCCCGCGGTCATCGAAAACAGCGTGATCAGCGTGGCGTGATTGCCCGGGCCAAAGATAGCGACCTGCAGCGAGGGGAGATTATTAAACAGCAGCACGCCGATCACCGTCACCACCGGGATCGCCAGCGCCGGGAAAAACAGCCGATTGCCAAGACGCGCGGCGCTGGCGGTACGTTCTTCCTGCGAGCGCTGATGATAGCGACCGAGGCGCACGCCGCCAAAACCGGCGATCAGCGCCAGCACCACCACCACCACGCCAACGCCGATATTAACGGCCCGCTTGTCGCCGACCAGCTCATAGGTCCAGTCGCCAAACAGAAACACCAGGCCATACAGCCCCCAGAACAGGCCGGTTGTCAGCCTGCGCGGGTTGGCCTTATCGCGCCATGACATCACCGCCACCGCCAGCAGAACCGCGCCCGCCAGCCAGTACAGCCAGGTTTGCTGAAAATTCATGCGGCACCGCCTTTCGCCTGCCCGGCGTTAACCTTGTCCAGCTCGCGCTGGAGATGGCGGTCGAGGCGCCACAGGCGGGCAGAGTGGATCAGGAAGGCGCAGACCGCCGTTGGGATCCCCCATAGGGCGATATGCAGCGGCTCGGTCTGAATGCCGCCCGACTCCAGCATAAAGTTATGCATAAAGATAATCGCCCCGAAGGCGACGAAAATATCTTCCCCGAAGAACAGGCCCACGTTGTCGGTCGCCGCCGACATCGCGCGCAGACGATAGCGCACCTCGCCAGGCAAGGCGCCGAAGTTTTTCTCCGCCGCCCCTTCCGCCATCGGCGCCAGCAGCGGGCGCACCATCTGCGGATGACCACCCAGGCTGGTGAGGCCCATCGCCGCGGTCACTTCACGCACGAAAAGATAGACGATAAGCAGACGACCGGCGGTGGCGCTGCGGATCTTCGCGATCCACGTCTGCGCGCGCTCTTTCAGACCGTGCCGCTCCAGCAGGCCAATCACCGCCAGCGGCAGCAGCAGAATAAACGGCAGGTTGCGGGTATTAAGAAATCCTTCTCCCAGCTTTTCCAGAATGGTCGCGATCGGCATATGCGCCGCCAGACCCGTGATGATCCCGGACACAATAACCACCAGTACCGGGTTAAAACGCAGAACAAATCCGACCACGATCGCCGCAATGCCGATCAGTGGCCAGAGAGATAATGACTCTCCCATAGTTACATCCTGTATGTTGTTGTGAATTGTTGTTTAATGTTAATTACTTGATACTATTATTTTTATTCTTCTACTTCCGCACTGACCTGTATATTGCGCCCGGCAAACGCCGCGCGCAAGCGGCGCGCAAAATCCAGCGCGTGCTCGCCGTCGCCGTGCAGGCAGACGGTTTCCGCCACCACGTGCGCCCATTCGCCGGTGATGCTGCGCACCCGGCTGTGCTGCACCATTTCCAGGGTTTGCGCCAGCGACTGCTCTTCGCTCTCGATCAGCGCGCCGGGCTGGGTGCGCGGCACCAGGCTGCCGTCCGCCAGATAGCCGCGGTCGGCGAAGACCTCCTGGCGGGTGGTCAGCTGATAACGCTGCCCGGCGCGAATCAGCTCGCTGCCCGCCAGGCCTACCAGCACCAGACCCGCGTCAACGTCATATACCGCTTTGGCGATAGCGTCAGCAAGCTGCGGATCTTTTGCCGCCTGGTTATAGAGCATGCCGTGCGGCTTGACGTGCTGCAGCTCGCCGCCCTGCGCGCGCACCAGCGCCGCCAGCGCGCCGACCTGATACAGCGTTTGCGCATAAACCGTTTCCGGCGGCAGCTGCATCGCCGTACGGCCAAAATTTTCCCGGTCAGGAAAGCTGGGGTGCGCGCCCACCGCGACGCCATATTTCAGCGCTTCGCGGACGCACTGCAGCATCATCACCGCATCGCCCGCATGGAAACCGCAGGCGATATTGGCGGAAGAGACCAGCTGCAGCAGCGCGCTATCGTTGGCGCAGCCTTCGCCCAGGTCGGCGTTTAAATCAATCTTCATCGTTCAGTCTCCATGCCAGCTGTTCAAAATAACGTTGTCTGTCGGCGCGCGCCTTCAGCGCCTCCTCCAGGGAGCAGGGAACAAAGTGGATCGGCTGTCCCAGCGGGATCTGCGCCAGCTGGTACATATCGGCCTCGATAATGGTCGCAATCCGCGGATAGCCGCCGGTGGTCTGCGCGTCGTTCATCAGTACGATGGGCTGGCCATTATGCGGAACCTGTACCACGCCGGGCAGCAGGCCGTGCGAAAGCATCTCGCGGTCGGTCGTCCGCTTCAGCGGTTGCCCCTGCAGACGATAGCCCATACGATTGCTCTGCGGGCTAAGCTGCCACGGCGAGCGCCAGAACGTGTCCTGCGACACGCTATCAAACTCCTGGTACTCGGGCCCGGGCAGCGCGCGGATGCGGTTGCCGATGGGGAGCTGCTTCACGCCGCGCGGCCCGCGGAACTGCTTATCAGATTTCCCCAGCTTCAGCCGGTCTCCGTCCTGCAAACGTCGACCTTCCAGACCGCCAATCCCCACTTTCAGATCGGTGCTGCGCGAACCCAGCACCTTCGGCACCGCAATCCCCCCCGCCACCGCCAGGTAGCTGCGCACGCCGTGCTGCGGGTTCTTGAGCACCAGATGCTGCCCGGCCTTGACCGCCGTTCGCCAGCCCACCCATACCGGCTCGCCATCGAGCTTCGCCTCGCAGGCGGCGCCGGTCAGCGCAAACCAGCCGCTGCGTTCAAACTGAATATCCACCTGGCCCAGCGTTATCTCCAGCGCCGCGGCGTTAGCGCCGTTACCCACCAGCAGATTAGCGGTGACCAGCGCCGGCTTATCCATAGCGCCACAGCGGCTGATGCCCAGCTGACGCAGCCCTTCACGCCCGCCGTCCTGCACCGAGGTATACATTCCGGCGCGGATAATTTTTAACATACGCCCTCCTTTTGCGGCACGAAACGCACTCTGTCGCCGGAACGCAGCAGCACCGGCTCCTTGCGCTTCGGATCAAACAGCGCCAGCGGCGTACGCCCCAGCAGCTGCCACCCTCCGGGCGTCGCCAGCGGATAGATCCCGGTTTGCGCCCCGCCAATACCGACGGACCCGGCGGGAACCAGCAGGCGCGGCTCCGCCCGTCGCGGCATCGCCAGCTGCTCCGGCAGGCCGCCGAAGTACGGGAACCCCGGCTGGAAGCCGAGGAACCACACCACGTACTCCACCGACGAATGCAGCTCAACCACCTGCTTTTCGCTCAGGCCGCTGTGGCGGGCAATTTCTCCCAGATCCGGTCCGTATTCGCCGCCATAAACTACCGGGACCGAGACCTCCCGCGATTCCGGTTCGAGCGTATCGCACTCCTCCCACCAGAGCTGCAGGCGCTCAATCGCGTCCCACGCCGTCTGCTGCGGGTTGCGCAATATCACGGTAATGTTGTTCATGCCCGGGATGGCTTCCACCACCTCGGTATGGCCTACCAGCCGCTGGGCTAACCGCCAGATCCGCTTCTGGCTTTCCAGCGTCACCGGAGGCTCAAGCTCCAGTACGACTGCCGTTTCACCTAATAAATAACAACGCGCTCGCTGCACTTTTGCCTCCGTTCATCAGGCCGGGTTCGGGATATCAATAAACGTGACGTCCAGTTCGGTATTTTCCGTCAGCCATTCGCTTAACGCGCGAATGCCGCCGCGCTCGGTGGCATGGTGCCCGGCGGCGTAGAAATGCAGCCCCTGCTCGCGCGCCGAGTGTATGGTTTGCTCTGAAACTTCACCGGTAATAAACGCATCGACGCCAAAGCGGGCCGCGCTGTCGATAAAGCTTTGCCCACCGCCGGTGCACCAGGCCACGCGGGCGACTTTATCCGGCCCGGTGTCGCCGCACCACAGCGGTTTGCGACCCAGCCGCGCTTCAATCCATGAAGCCAGCTCCAGGCCCGATACCGCCATCGACAGTTCGCCCCACGGTACCAGCGGTTCAATTTCCCCCATCACATTAATGCCGAGCAGCGACGCCAGCTGAGCGTTATTGCCCAGTTCCGGGTGAGCGTCTAGCGGCAGGTGCCAGCCATAGAGGTTAATGTCGTTAGCCAGCAGCGTTTTGAGGCGATTGCGCTTCATGCCGCGAATGACCGGCGATTCGCCTTTCCAGAAGTAACCGTGATGGACGATCACCGCATCGGCCTCCAGGCGGACGGCTTCATCCAGCAGCGCCTGGCTGGCGGTCACGCCGGTGACGACTTTTTGTATCGTTTCGCGCCCTTCCACCTGGAGCCCGTTGGGGGCGTAATCACTGATGGCCGCGCTATTGAGTTTTTCATTAATCAGTTGTTCCAGTTCACTATTTTTCATTGCCGTTCCACCAGGTTTTCGTTCTGTACAGAGGAATAACATAACGGTATCCGTCCGGTCAGTCGATAGTTCTGCCGCTTCGCCGTCCATTTTGACTTTTCGCGAAATCCCGCAATTTGTCTACTCCCTCGTTCGCGCATTCGTGTATATTTATGCACTATTACAGCATATTAAATAACCAGAAAGCCCATAAGGCCATGAATATCGCTAGTTAATGGCTATTCATGCAGAAAGATCGACTTTCTT
Organism: Klebsiella sp. ME-303; assembly: GCF_007910085.1. Lineage (NCBI taxonomy): Bacteria > Pseudomonadati > Pseudomonadota > Gammaproteobacteria > Enterobacterales > Enterobacteriaceae > Klebsiella > Klebsiella sp. ME-303. The sequence continues at coordinate 12,264 of NZ_VOJB01000052.1, forward strand.
TTTTACGGCAGGACAAGGCATTACATGAACACACAATCCTCACAGCCGCGGGCGATTTATTACGTCGTCGCGCTGCAAATCTGGGAATATTTCAGTTTTTACGGCATGCGCGCGCTGCTGATTCTTTATCTCACCAACCAGCTCAAGTATGACGATAATCATGCTTATGCGCTGTTCAGCGCCTACTGTTCTTTAGTCTACGTCACGCCGATTCTCGGCGGCTTCCTGGCCGATAAGCTGCTGGGCAACCGCATGGCGGTGATGCTCGGCGCGCTGCTGATGGCCATCGGCCATCTGGTGCTCGGTGCCAGCGAAATCTCCCCCACCTTCCTCTATCTGTCGCTGGCGATTATTGTCTGCGGCTACGGGCTGTTTAAATCCAACGTCAGCTGCCTGCTCGGCGAGCTGTATGAACCCACCGACCCGCGCCGCGACGGCGGTTTTTCGCTGATGTACGCGGCGGGCAACGTCGGGTCTATCGTTGCGCCAATCGCCTGCGGCTACGTGCAGGAAGAGTACAGCTGGGCGATGGGCTTCGCGCTGGCGGCCGTCGGCATGATCGCCGGGCTGGTGATTTTCCTCAGCGGCAATCACCATTTCCGCCACACCCGGGGCGTGAATCGCGAAGCGCTGCGGGCGCGGAGTTTCGTCTTACCAAACTGGGGCTGGCTGCTGGTGCTGCTGATCGCCGCGCCGCTGCTGATCACCGTGCTGTTCTGGCAGGAGTGGTCGGTTTACGCGCTGATTGTGGCGACGGTTATCGGCCTGGCGGTACTGACGCGGATCTACCTGCGGGCGGAGACCGCCAGGCAGCGTAAAGAGCTGCGTCTGATTATGGTGCTCACCTGCTTCAGCCTGCTGTTCTGGGCCTTTGCGCAGCAGGGCGGCAGCTCCATCAGCCTCTATATCGACCGTTTTGTTAATCGTCATTTTATGGGCTATGAGATACCGACCGCGATGTTCCAGTCGGTGAACGCCTTTGCGGTGATGCTCTGTGGGGTGGTGCTGGCGTGGCTGGTGAAGGAGAATATTAACGGCAACCGTACCGTGCGCATCTGGGGCAAATTCGCGCTGGGCCTCGGCCTGATGAGCGCCGGTTTCTGTATCCTGACCCTCAGCGCACGCTGGTCGGCGGCTTACGGACAATCTTCAATGCCGCTGATGGTGCTGGGCCTGGCGGTGATGGGCTTCGCCGAGCTGTTTATCGACCCGGTGGCGATGTCGCAGATTACCCGTATTGAGATCCCCGGCGTGACCGGGGTGCTGACCGGTATTTATATGCTGCTCTCCGGCGCTATCGCTAACTATCTGGCAGGCGTGATTGCCGATCAAACCTCGCAGGGGTCGTTCGACGCCGCCGGGGCCGTCAACTATTCAATTAATGCCTACATTGAGGTGTTCAGCCAGATAACCTGGGGCGCGCTGGCCTGCGTCGGCCTGGTGCTGGCTATCTGGCTGTATCACGCCGTTAAGATCCGGACTCGTCGCCTGGCGATGGAGTCTTAAGCTCTCTGGCGGCTTCCCAGGCCGCCAGCGTCGCCAGCCGCGCCTGCTTGTGGTCAACAATCGGGCGCGGATAATCCAGCGTTACGCCCTGTTTCTCCGCCCACAGCCACGGTTGATGCACCGCTTTTTCAGGTACCCCGGCCAGCTCCGGCAGCCATTGACGAATAAACTGCCCCGCTTTGTCGAAGCGCTCTCCCTGGGTCGTCGGGTTAAAAATACGAAAATAGGGCGCGGCATCGGTACCCGTTGAAGCCGCCCACTGCCAGCCGCCGTTATTCGCCGCCAGATCGCCATCAATAAGCTGTTCGATAAAGTAGCGCTCGCCCAGCCGCCAGTCGATGCGCAGGTCTTTCACCAGGAAACTGGCGACAATCATCCGCAGGCGGTTATGCATCCAGCCGGTCGCATTAAGCTGACGCATCGCGGCGTCGACAATCGGGAAGCCGGTTTGCCCGCGCTGCCAGGCCTGAAGCGCGGATTTATCGTCCAGCCACGCCACGTTATCGGTCCAGTCGATAAAAGGCCGCCCCTTACACAAGTTTGGGTAGTAAACCATCAGGTGACGATAAAACTCGCGCCAGATAAGCTCGTTGAGCCATACCAATCCGGCTTCGCCATCCAGCGCCCGCGGCTGCTCAACCCGCAAACGGTGCAGGCACTGGCGCGGTGAGAGCGCGCCCACCGCCAGGCACGGCGACAGTCGGCTGGTCCCCTCGATGGCGGGAAGATCGCGCTGCTGCTCATAGTCGGCGGCCTTTTGCTGGCAGAAGCCGCGAAGCCGGGCGATGGCACTTTTTTCATCCGCGGCGAACAGCTCGCTATCAAATGGCGTCTGCGGATAATCTATTTTCACTTCAGACGCCGCAGCGATGGGCCCGCCCGCGCGGACTTTCGGCGCGGCGACGCACTCCGGCAGCGCTTCCTGCAAACGGCGAATAAAGGCATTTTTAAACGGCGTAAAGACCTTATACATTTCACGACTGCCGGTCAGCACGCTGCCCGGCGGCAGCAGAACGCTGTCATCAAAGCCCTGACAGGTCACCTCCGCTAAGGTTTTCTCCACCGCCGCATCGCGCTGGCGTTCATTGATTTCGTACTGGTAGTTGTAAAACAGATGGGTCACCTGCCGCTGCCGGCAAATTCTGGCGAGCAGCGCCACGCTGGCGGTGAAATCTGCGGCATGTTCAATCTGCAGCGGGATCCCCTTTTCGGCCAGCGCCGCTTGCAGGCTGTGAAGGTGGCTGATCATAAACGCCGCCTGGCGCGGCGCCATACCGTGCTGGCGCCATTGCCCTGGCGTGGCGATAAATAATCCCAGCACCTCGGCATGGGGATCGCGGCAGGCGGCGGCGAGCGCCAGGTTATCGTGGATGCGCAAATCCGCGCGAAACCAGACCAGATGGGTGGCCATAGCATTCCTTTCATCATGAAAATTGATAAGTTCGACTTATATTTAACCCTCCCGCCGGCTTAACCTTCGGGGAGTGAATAAGTGTAAGCCACTCATGGCAAAAAAAAACCGCCGGGTAAACCGGCGGCATGATGATAAGGCAATCTGTTGGCACGCTGTGCCGGGTAAGACAGGGTAAATAAGCCAGGATATCAAGCCATTAGCCCGTTTCCGCAGCGCGCGCCCGCTGAGGCATAAACCGTTATTAATAAAAATCTGCGGAGACTTTTTCGGCCTGCGCCAGCCATACCGGCTGTTCGCTGGTTTTCGCCCACACGCGGTGCAGCCAGCTATAAAAACGGGCGCGATCTTTCCAGAACAGCATTACCGGCAGCGCCAGCACGCCAGCAGCCACGGCGAAAGCGCGACGCGCAAAGATGATATGAGCAGGATAAGTTTTGTACAACGCCATAATTTCTCTCCCCTTTGTCAGGCCGGCAAGCAAAGCCGGTAAAGTTAATCTGTTTCTCTGCTTAAAATAGTACCGCTTTGGCTGTAATTTTACTACTCATCCGACCACTAAAAAGCACGTATTTAGCCTTTATTTACATTCACCCGGTAACTTAGTTACAAAAAAGTTAAATTAATACTAACCATTAGTTAAATTGTGGTCTTGGCGATTTTTATATTTTTTTTACACCCCCGCCGCAGATTTTTGCGAAATCTTTGCGCCCGACTGCCTATTCTCCTCGTAAATCAAAAAGACACCCGGAGGTGGATTGTGAGTGCAGGCGTAATCGCTGGCGTAGCGCTGGTGTTCCTGTTGCTGGTTTATCTGGTTTATGCCCTGATACACGCGGAGGCATTCTGATGGCCGCTCAAGGATTTTTACTCATCGCGAGCTTTATTCTGCTGCTGATGATCCTGGCTCGTCCGCTGGGCACGGCGCTGGCGACGATGATCAATGATTCCCCGCTACCGGGCCTGGCCGGCATCGAACGCGGTTTATGGCGGGCGGCGGGCATTCGTTCTCAGGAGATGAACTGGTATCAATATTTATTCGCTATTCTGCTGTTTAATGCGCTGGGTCTGCTGGTCCTGTTCACGCTGCTGATGTTCCAGGGCTCGCTGCCGCTCAATCCGCAGCACCTGCCCGGCCTGTCGTGGGACCTGGCGCTGAATACGGCGGTGAGCTTTGTCAGCAACACCAACTGGCAGGCCTATGCCGGTGAAACCACCATGAGTAGCCTTAGCCAGATGGCCGGGCTGGCGGTGCAAAACTTCCTCTCCGCCGCCACCGGCATCGCGGTGATCTTTGCCCTTACCCGCGCCTATGCCCGGCAGAAAGTCAGCACCCTTGGCAACGCCTGGGTCGATCTGACCCGCATCACCCTCTGGCTGCTGCTGCCCATTTCGCTGCTCATCGCGCTGTTCTTTATTCAGCAGGGCGTGCCGCAGAGTTTTTCCCCGAATCAGGGCTTTACCTCGCTTGAAGGGGTACGCCAGATGCTGCCGATGGGGCCGGTGGCTTCACAGGAAGCGATCAAAATGCTGGGTACTAACGGCGGCGGCTTCTTTAACGCCAACTCAGCGCATCCGTTTGAAAACCCGACCGCGCTGACCAACCTGGTGCAGATGCTGGCGATCTTTCTCATCCCGGCGGCGCTGTGCTTCGCTTTCGGCGAGGTGGTGGGCGATCGCCGTCAGGGACGGGCCATTCTATGGGCGATGACGCTCATCTTCATCGTCTGCGTGGCGGTAGTGATGTGGGCGGAAACCCGCGGTAACCCGCATCTGCTGAGCCTTGGCGCCGACAGCAGTATCAATATGGAAGGCAAAGAGAGCCGGTTCGGTATTCTCGCCAGCAGCCTGTTTGCCGTGGTCACCACCGCCGCGTCCTGCGGGGCGGTCAACGCCATGCACGACTCCTTTACCGCGCTGGGCGGAATGGTTCCCATGTGGCTGATGCAGATAGGCGAAGTGGTCTTCGGCGGCGTCGGCTCGGGTCTGTACGGCATGCTGCTGTTCGTGATGCTGGCGGTATTTATCGCCGGGCTGATGATTGGCCGCACCCCGGAGTACCTCGGGAAGAAAATTGACGTCCGCGAAATGAAAATGATTGCGCTGGCGATCCTCGTGACCCCGACGCTGGTGCTCCTCGGCACGGCGCTGGCGATGATGACCGAAGCCGGTCGCGCGGGCATGTTCAACCCCGGGCCGCACGGCTTCAGCGAAGTGCTGTACGCCGTCACCTCGGCGGCCAACAACAACGGCAGCGCCTTTGGCGGCCTCAGCGCGGCGACGCCGTTCTGGAACCTGCTGCTGGCGTTCTGCATGCTGGTTGGCCGCTTCGCAGTCATTATCCCGGTGATGGCGATTGCCGGTTCGCTGGTAACGAAGAAAATTCAGCCCGCCGGCAGCGGCACGCTCGCCACCCATGACGCGCTGTTTATCGGCCTGCTGATCGGCACCGTGCTGTTGGTTGGCGCCCTGACCTTTATTCCCGCGCTGGCGCTCGGCCCGCTGGCGGAACACTTTTCCTTACTTTAAGCGATTGCGGAGCAACCTGTTATGAGTCGCAAATCATTAGCCCTGCTGGAGCCGACGCTGGTGCGTCAGGCCCTGCTGGACGCCGTGAAAAAACTGAGCCCTGCCGTACAGTGGCGTAACCCGGTGATGTTTATCGTCTGGATTGGCAGTCTGCTCACCACCCTGCTGGCTCTTGCCATGGCAAGCGGGCAGATCGCCGGCAGCGCCGGATTTACCGCCGCCGTTAGTCTCTGGCTGTGGTTCACTGTCCTGTTCGCCAACTTCGCCGAAGCGATGGCGGAAGGCCGCAGTAAAGCGCAGGCTAACAGCCTCAAAGGGGTCAAAAAGACCGCCTTTGCCCGTAAGCTGCGCGCGCCGCAGCACGATGCGCAAATTGACCACGTCCCCGCCGAAGAGCTGCGTAAAGGCGACGTGGTGCTGGTCGAGGCGGGGGATATTATTCCCTGCGATGGCGAAGTTATCGAAGGCGGCGCGTCGGTGGATGAGAGCGCCATTACGGGTGAATCCGCGCCGGTTATCCGCGAGTCCGGCGGCGACTTCGCCTCGGTGACCGGCGGGACGCGTATTCTCTCCGACTGGCTGGTGATCCGCTGCAGCGTCAACCCCGGCGAAACCTTCCTTGACCGGATGATCGCCATGGTTGAAGGCGCCCAGCGCCGCAAGACGCCGAACGAAATCGCGCTGACTATCCTGCTTATCGCCCTGACCCTGGTATTCCTGCTGGCCACCGCCACCATCTGGCCCTTCTCCGCCTGGAGCGGTAACGCGGTCAGCGTCACGGTGCTGGTGGCGCTGCTGGTGTGCCTGATCCCCACCACTATCGGCGGCCTGCTGTCGGCCATCGGCGTCGCCGGGATGAGCCGCATGCTCGGCGCGAACGTGATCGCCACCAGCGGCCGCGCGGTTGAAGCGGCGGGCGACGTCGACGTCCTGCTGCTGGACAAAACCGGCACCATTACCCTTGGCAACCGCCAGGCTTCGGCATTCCTGCCTGCGCAGGGCGTGGAAGAGAAAACCCTTGCCGATGCCGCCCAGCTGTCGTCGCTGGCCGACGAAACGCCGGAAGGCCGCAGCATCGTGGTGCTGGCAAAACAGCGCTTTAATCTGCGCGAGCGCGATCTGCAATCGCTGCATGCCACCTTCGTGCCGTTTACCGCCCAGACCCGGATGAGCGGCATCAACATCGACCAGCGGATGATCCGCAAAGGTTCCGTGGATGCCATTCGCCGCCACGTTGAGGCCAACGGCGGCCACTTCCCGGCCGACGTCGATAAACAGGTTGAAGACGTGGCGCGTCTTGGCGCCACGCCGCTTGTGGTCGCCGAAGGCGAACGCGTGTTGGGGATTATCTCGCTGAAAGATATCGTCAAAGGCGGCATCAAAGAGCGTTTTGCCCAGCTGCGTAAAATGGGGATTAAGACGGTGATGATCACCGGCGATAACCGCCTGACCGCCGCCGCTATCGCCGCGGAAGCGGGCGTGGACGACTTTCTCGCCGAAGCGACGCCGGAGGCCAAGCTGGCGTTGATCCGCCAGTATCAAGCGGAAGGACGGCTGGTGGCGATGACCGGCGACGGCACCAACGACGCCCCGGCGCTGGCGCAGGCCGACGTGGCGGTCGCGATGAACTCCGGTACCCAGGCGGCGAAAGAGGCGGGCAATATGGTGGATCTCGACTCTAACCCCACCAAACTGATCGAGGTCGTACATATCGGTAAACAGATGCTGATGACCCGCGGTTCGTTAACCACTTTCAGTATCGCCAACGACGTGGCGAAGTACTTTGCCATCATTCCGGCCGCCTTTGCCGCCGTCTATCCGCCGCTGGCGATGCTTAACGTGATGCATCTGCACTCGCCTTCTTCGGCGATCCTGAGCGCGGTGATTTTTAATGCGCTGATTATCATCTTCCTGATCCCGCTAGCGCTGAAGGGCGTGAGCTATAAGCCGCTGACGGCCTCGGCGATGCTGCGCCGCAACCTGTGGGTCTACGGCCTGGGCGGACTGCTGGTGCCCTTTATCGGTATCAAAGCGATCGACCTGTTATTGACCCTGACCGGGCTGCTGTGAGGAAAAAACCATGTCATTCATTCGTCCTGCTGTTGTGCTGTTTATTCTGTTAACGCTGCTCACCGGCGGCGTCTATCCGCTGTTAACCACCGCGCTGGGACAGTGGTGGTTCCCGCAGCAGGCCAACGGCTCGCTGGTGCGGATTGACGGCGAAGTGCGCGGTTCCCGCCTTATCGGGCAGAACTTTACCGCGCCGGGCTATTTCCAGGGCCGCCCTTCCGCGACGGCGGAGATGCCGGATAACCCGCTGGCGTCCGGCGGCAGCAACCTCGCCGCCAGCAATCCGGCGCTGGACAAAGCCATCAGCGAACGGGTGCAGGCCCTGCGCGCCGCCAATCCGGACGCCAGCGCAACGGCTCCGGTGGAGCTGGTGACCGCCTCGGCGAGCGGACTGGATTACAGTCTGACGCCTGCCGCCGCTCTGTGGCAGGCGCCGCGCGTCGCCAAAGCGCGCCAGCTTAGCGTGGAGCAGGTCACGCAGCTTGTGAACGAGGCAACGCAAAAACCGTTGCTCAGTTTTCTCGGCCAACCTGTGGTAAATATACTGCAGCTGAATATGTCGCTGGATGCCCTGAAGGATAAGTAAAAATGAGTGACGAGCCGCTGCGTCCGGACCCTGACCGCCTGCTGCAACACGCCGCCGCCCCGCATCGCGGTAGGCTAAAGATATTTTTTGGCGCCTGCGCCGGGGTCGGTAAAACCTGGGCGATGCTGGCGGAAGCGCAGCGGCTGCGCGCCCAGGGGCTGGATATTCTGATTGGCGTGGCGGAAACCCACGGACGCAAAGAGACGGCGGCAATGCTTGAGGGGCTCAGTACCCTGCCCCAGCGCCGCCTTTCCCTCCGCGGGCGCTACGTAAAGGAGTTTGACCTTGACGGCGCGCTGGCCCGTCGCCCGGCGCTGATTCTGGTCGATGAGCTGGCGCACAGCAACGCGCCCGGCTCGCGTCATCCTAAACGCTGGCAGGACGTCGAAGAGCTGCTGGAAGCCGGCATTGACGTATTTACCACCGTTAACGTCCAGCACCTCGAGAGCCTGAACGATGTCGTCAGCGGCATCACCGGCGTGCAGGTTCGCGAAACCGTCCCGGATCCGTTTTTCGACGCCGCCGACGATGTGGTACTGGTGGACCTGCCCCCCGACGATCTGCGTCAGCGGCTCAATGAGGGAAAAGTCTATATCGGCGGCCAGGCCGAGCGGGCCATCGAGAACTTCTTTCGCAAGGGCAACCTCATCGCCCTGCGCGAGCTGGCGCTGCGCCGTACCGCCGATCGGGTCGATGAGCAGATGCGCGCCTGGCGCGACCGTCAGGGCCAGGAAAAAGTCTGGCATACCCGCGACGCCATTTTGCTGTGCATCGGCCATAACACCGGCAGCGAAAAGCTGGTCCGCGCCGCCGCCCGGCTGGCGGCCCGGCTGGGGAGCGTCTGGCATGCGGTGTATGTTGAAACCCCCTCTCTGCACCGCCTGCCGGAGGCGAAACGGCGGGCGATTCTCGCCGCGCTCAGGCTGGCGCAGGAGCTGGGCGCGGAAACCGCCACCCTCGCCGATCCTTCGGAAGAGAAGGCCGTCCTCCACTACGCCCGCGAACATAATCTCGGCAAGATAGTGATTGGCCGCCAGCAGAAAAGGCGCTGGTGGGATCGCAGCGGCTTCGCCGATCGCCTGGCCCGTCACGCGCCGGATCTCGACCTGGTGGTGATCGCGCTGGATGAAAAGGCCGCCTCCCTGCCGGCGCGCGCCAGCGATAGCCGGACGGCGATGGAAAAATGGCGTTTACAGCTCCAGGGGTGCGTCGTCGCCATCGCCCTGTGCGCGGTTATTACCGTCGTCGCCATGCAGTGGCTGATGGCCTTTGAGGCCGCCAACCTGGTGATGCTGTACCTGCTCGGCGTGGTGATTATCGCCCTTCTGTACGGCCGCTGGCCGTCGGTACTGGCGACGGTGATTAACGTGGTCAGCTTCGACCTGTTTTTTGTCGCGCCGCGCGGCACGCTGGCGGTTTCTGACGTGCAGTATCTGCTGACCTTTGGCGTGATGTTGACCGTCGGGCTGCTTATCGGCAACCTCACCGCCGGCGTACGCTACCAGGCGCGGGTGGCGCGCTATCGTGAACAGCGCACCCGGCATCTGTACGAAATGTCAAAAGCGCTGGCGGTGGGCCGCAGTCGTGAAGATATCGCCGCCACCAGCGAGCGGTTTATCGCCTCAACGTTTCAGGCGCGCAGCCAGCTGCTGCTGCCCGATGAAACATTAAGACTCACGCCGCTGACAAAGCCCGCGGCGGCAATCACCTGGGATGACGCGATTGCCCGCTGGAGCTTTGATAAAGGACAACCCGCCGGTGCGGGCACCGATACGCTTCCCGGAGTGCCCTACCAGATCCTGCCGCTGAAAAGCGCCGCCCGCACCTGGGGACTGCTGGTCGTGGAGCCGGCCAACCTGCGCCAGCTGATGATCCCCGAACAGCAGCGCCTGCTGGAAACCTTCACCCTGCTGGTCGCCAGCGCTCTGGAACGGCTGGCGCTCACCGCCAGCGAAGAGCAGGCCCGGCTGAACAGCGAACGGGAAAGCCTGCGCAACTCGCTGCTGGCGGCGCTGTCCCACGATCTACGGACTCCGCTTACGGTGCTATTTGGCCAGGCGGAGATCCTGACGCTCGATCTCGCCAGCGAAGGATCGAAGCACGCCCCGCAGGCCAACGAGATACGCCAGCACGTGCTCAATACCACCCGCCTGGTGAATAATCTGCTGGATATGGCGCGGATCCAGTCCGGCGGCTTTAATTTGCATAAAGAGTGGCTAACCCTGGAAGAGGTCGTCGGCAGCGCGCTGCGTATGCTGGAGCCGGGGCTCGGCGGGCGGCATATTCAGCTTGCGCTGCCGGACCCGCTACTGCTGGTTCACGTCGACGGTCCGCTTTTTGAGCGGGTACTGATTAATCTTCTGGAAAATGCGGTGAAATACGCGGGAGCACAGGCGCAAATCGGCATTACCGCGGACGTCGATCCGCACACTTTAGTGCTTGAGGTATGGGATAACGGACCGGGTATCCCCACCGGGCAAGAACAGGCTATCTTTGATAAATTCGCTCGCGGCAATAAAGAGTCGGCGATCCCCGGCGTCGGGCTGGGGCTGGCCATTTGCCAGGCGATCGTTGAGGTGCACGGCGGGACCATTAGCGCCGCGACGCGCCCGCAGGGCGGCGCCTGCTTCCGTGTTACACTGCCGAGGGAAACGCCCCCTGAACTGGAAGAGTTAGCCGAGGAAATGTGATTAACGTTCTGATCGTTGAAGACGAAAATGCTATCCGCCGCTTTCTGCGCACCGCGCTGGAAGCCGACGGCATGCGCGTATTTGAAGCGGAGACCCTGCAGCGCGGGCTGATCGAAGCCGCGACCCGCAAGCCGGATTTAACCATTCTCGATCTTGGACTACCCGATGGTGACGGCAACGCGTTTATTCGCGAGGTTCGCCAGTGGAGCCAGATGCCGATTATCGTGCTATCGGCGCGCACCGAGGAGCAGGACAAAATCGCCGCGCTTGACGCTGGTGCCGATGACTATCTCAGTAAACCCTTTGGTATTGGCGAGCTGCAGGCGCGGCTGAGGGTGGCGATGCGCCGCCATGCCGGCGCCCAGGCCGACGAACCGCAGGTGCGTTTTGCCGATATTGATGTTGATATCCCCGCCCGCCGCATCGTACGCGGCGAGCAGGAGATCCACCTGACGCCGATTGAATTTCGCCTGCTGGCGGTACTGCTCAATAATCCCGGCAAGGTGCTGACCCAGCGACAGCTGCTCAATCAGGTCTGGGGGCCGAATGCGGTGGAGCACAGCCACTATCTGCGCATTTATATGGGGCACCTGCGGCAAAAGCTGGAGGCCGATCCGGCGCGTCCGCAGCATTTGCTGACCGAAACGGGGATCGGCTATCGGTTTATGCCCTAGCCGTTGTCCCCGGCTCGCGCTTCGCTTAGCCGGGCTACGGGTCCGCCGTCGTCTGCCAGGCGGTAGCCCGGACAGGCGCGTCAAGCGCCGCCTCCGGGAAATGTGCCAGGCCTCATAAATCAACGCTGTTTCATCCCGGTGGCGCTACGCTGGCCGGGCTACGGGTTCACCGTCGACTGCGGGCCGGTAGCCCGGATAAGGCGTTTACGCCGCAATCCGGGGAAGGCAGGCGATTATTGTCCGTAGTAGGCCCCTGCCCCGTGTTTACGCAAATAGTGTTTATCCAGTAGCGTCGCAGAGACCGGCTGTTCGTCAATGCTCAGCTGACGGGTCCACATATTCATATAGGCAATCTCCTCCAGCACCACCGCATTATGCACCGCGTTCGCCGGATCTTTTCCCCATGCAAACGGGCCGTGGCCGTGGACCAGCGCGGCGGGCACGCTGAGCGGATCGGTATGCTGCGCGCCCAGCGTTTCAATAATCACGTGACCGGTATTGGTTTCATAATCACCGCGGATTTCATCATCGCTGAGCGGGCGGGTACAGGGGATCGGCCCATAAAAATAGTCGGCGTGGGTGGTGCCCATCGCCAGCAGCGGCCTGCCCGACTGCGCCCAAATCGTCGCGTGGCGCGAATGGGTATGCACAATTCCGCCCACGCCGCTAAACGCCTTATACAGCTCCAGATGGGTAGGCGTATCCGACGAGGGCTTATAGCGCCCCTCCACCACCCTGCCGGTCGCCAGCTCCACCACCACCATATCCTCGGCCGTCATCACGGCGTATTCCACGCCGGAGGGTTTGATCACCACCAGTCCGGCGTCGCGATCGATGCCGCTGACGTTGCCCCAGGTAAAGGTCACAAGATGAAATTTCGGCAGCGCCAGATTGGCGTCAAGAACCGCCTGCTTGAGGTTATCCAACATACTTCACTCCTGAATTCACAATGCCTTCATACTGAGGCGGGCGAAACGCCTGCTGGTATTTATCCGTTAGCCACGCTTTAGCGTCGGCGATTCTCTCGCTGTCCAGCCCGTCATTTTTGGCCCACATCTCAATCAGCCAGGCGCCGCGATAGTTAAGCGCCGAGAGCGTACGAAATATCTCGATAAAATCGACGCAGCCGGTCCCGAATGGCACATCGCGAAACTGCCCCAGCGAAGCGTGGGAAACCGGCTGGGTATCCTTCAAATGAATGGCGGTGATTTTATGAATGCCTTTTCTCAACTCTTCAGGAACGTCGTTTTGCCAGGCGCTTAAGTTGCCAACGTCCGGGTAGACGCAAAACCACGGGCTGCAAACCTTCCGTTCGAGATCCAGCCAGCGGGAGATATTGCTCATAAAGGCGGTATCCATAATCTCCATTGACAGCATCACCTGCGCTTTCGCCGCTTCGGCCACCGCCCAGTTGATGCCCTCGATAAAGTATTCCCGGGTCTGCGCCGAAGAGGATTCGTAATAGACGTCATAGCCTGCCAGCTGGATGTTGCGAATGCCGACGTGGCTGGCAAAATCCAGCGCATCAAGCATCAGTTCCCGCGCCTTGAGCCGGGTATCGCGATTGACGCTACCAAAGGGATGGCTGCGGTGCGCGGAGAGGCACATGCTCGGCACATCAATGCCGCTGTTAATTTTGTCGGCCACGAACGCCAGCCGCTGCCCCCGGTTCCAGCGCAGCCTGGCCTGGCGCTCGGGGCTTTCGTCAACGGAGATTTCAATAAAATCAAACGCCAGGCCCGCCGCCATTTCAAAGCGTTTCGGCCAGTCCAGCGCCGCGGGGAGCGCTTTTTCGTAGATGCCAAGTCTGGGTTTCATTGCGCCGCTCCCGTCGCCCTGGAGAGGCTTTGCGCGACCGCTAAGTAACGGGCGTAGCCTTCACGCAGCTGCTGATGCCGATTGCTGTCGGGTTGATAGCAGACCACCTCGGGCTGCGTGGCGGCAATCGCTTCGCTGAAGTTAGCGTAGGCGCCGCTACCGGCCGCGGCGCACAGCGCGGCGGCTCGACAGCCGGCCTGTTCGATATCCACCACTTCCAGCGGAAGATTGGCCGCATCGGCGTACATCTGCGTCCAGCCTCTCGACTGGCTCGGCCCGCCGGTAAAGCGAATTTTTTGAATATCCCGATTGAGTTCAATAATGCGGTCCTGATGCACCAGGTGAGAAAAAACGATGCCGCGATAGATGGCCGCAATAATATCCTTTTTCGTATGATGCCCCGCGAGGCCCACCAGCGCGCCGGGCAGATCCATCGCCAGATTGGAACCGAACAAATAGGGTAAAAAAATGAGGTTGCTGTCGGTATCTTGCGCAATCCAGCTTTCGAAATGGTCGTAGCAGCGGTCATCGTCAGGGAAAAACTGCTTCACAAACCAGGAGAGATTGCTCGCCGAAGTGGGGCTGCCCTCGTGAACGAAGTATTTACCCGGAATGCAGTATTTCCCCCAGATGTAGGGAAAGTCGCTGGCAATAATGCTATCCGTCACCGAGGTGGCGATACTCCAGGTGCCGGCCACCGCGCTCAGGGTATCCGCCCGGTCAATCCCCGAGGAGACGGCGGAGGCCACCACGTCGAAAAAGCCGCCGAAAACCGGCGTCCCCGGGCACAAACCGCAATCCAGCGAGGCCTGCAGGGTAATGTGGCCCACGCAGTCCGTCGAGTTCACCACCGGCGCGGTTTTATCCGCCACTTCCTCAATGCCAAACAGCGCCATCATGTCGCGGTCATAGCGGGAGGTAAACTGGTTATAAAAATTGCTGCCGGAAATATTAGTGATCTCCGCCGTCGCCTCGCCGGTTAGGCGGAAACGTACGTAGTCGTGCACCATTAAAACGGCGTCGATCCTGTCGTAATTGGCCGGTTCATGCGCTTTCAGCCACGCCAGTAGCGACACCGGATGTCCGGTCCACAGCTGCTGCAATCCTTTTGGGTATGCCAGCTTGTCTATACCTTCGCGATACCATTTTTTGACAAACGCCAGCGCCCGGGTATCGGATGAGATAATCCCGTTGCGCACCGGCTCGCCTTTTTTATCAATCGCGTAGAGCCCTTTGCCGTGCGAGGAGAAACCGATCCCGCCGATGCTTAGCGGCGGCACCTGGCTTTCATACAGCGCTTTTTTTATCACGCTGCAAACAGTGTCCCATAGCTCATGCATGTTCCGCTCGGTAAAGCCCGGCTGTTCGGATAATACCTGCGCATATTGCGACGCCACGTGAATCTCTTGCCCTAACTCATTATATATACCGGCTTTGGTGACCGTACCACCGATATCAACCCCGATAAAATTCATATCCCTTCGCCTCATATTTAAAATAAGTTAACGTCTGGCTGAGCTAATAAAGGTGGCGCCCCAAATAATAAGCCCTTTCACCACGTACTGAACGTAAGGAGAGATCCCCAGAAGGTTTAAACCATTATTCAGTACGCCGAGCATCATGGCGCCAATCAGGGTGCCGATAATCATTCCGCGGCCGCCGGCAATCGATGCCCCGCCGAGCACCACGGCGGCAATGGCATCCAGTTCAAATCCGACGCCGGCATTCGGCTGGCCGCTCATCACCCGCGAGGTGAAAATAAGGCCGGCAAAACTGGCGGTAAAACCGCTGATCACGTAAACCAGCAATTTATAATATTTCACCCGCAGGCCGCTCAGGCGCGCCGCTTCTTCATTACCGCCGAGGGAATAAACATAGCGACCAAACGGCATATGATTCAGGACGATATAAAAGATGAGATATAAAACCACCATCAGAATAATAGGCACCTGAATACCGAACAGATATTCACGGCCCCAAAAAGCGAATGAATCCGGTAAGCCGGAGATGGGGTAGCCGCCGGTATAGATCAGCGCCAGCCCCTTCGCAATAATCATTGCCCCGAGGGTCACGATAATCGGCGGCATTTTACCGTAGGCGGTTAAAAAGCCGTTCAGCGCGCCAAAGGCGACGCCGGAGCACAGACCGATAAGAATGGCTAACCACGGATCTAAACCATAGTACTTCATTAATCCCGCCATCAGGGTACCGGCCAGGGCCATGACCGCGCCGACGGAGAGGTCGATTCCGCCGGTCAGAATGGCAAAGGTCATCCCGATGGCAATGATGGCATTAATCGAGACCTGACGAGCGACGGTCGATAAGTTATCGACCGTTAAAAAGTAGTCATTAAAAATAGCCATACAGGAGAACAGGAGTACCAGACCAACAAACGGCAGGAACGCGGGCATTTTTAATAAACCATGGAGCATCTTTTTATTTTTATCAGGAGATGCGGCGGGCGCTAATGACACGTTTTCATTACTCATTTAATACTCCCTAAATAATATTACCGGCAGCGTGCAGCATAATCACAGTGGAATTGATTTGGTCGTTCTCGAGTTCGGCAACGATATTACCGTCGCGAAAAACCATTACCCGGTCGCTAACGCCAATCACCTCTGGTAGCTCAGATGAAATCATAATTATTGAAATACCCTGGGCGGTGAGGTCGCGCATAATCTGATAGATTTCTGATTTCGCTCCGACATCAATACCGCGAGTCGGTTCGTCAAAAATAAGAATATTGACATCATGATTTAACCAACGGGAAATAACGACTTTCTGCTGGTTACCGTCGCTCAACGTGCCCACCGCGGTCCCGGCATCCGGCGTTTTCACGCCAACGTGATTAATTAAACGCTCGGCGGTCAGGCGCTCTTCGTTATCGCGGATAAGCGAGAACTGGCAGGCGTGTTTGTTAAGCCAGATATTATCTTTGACCGAAAAAGGCAGCACCAGTCCCTGCGTTTTGCGGCTTTCCGGCAACAGACCAATGCCCAGACGCAGAGCCCGGTCGGTGGATTTTATCGTCACCTCTTTTCCGGCCAGGCGGACGCGCTTTTTGAAGCATTTATCCGCGCCGGTCAGGGCCAGGATCGCTTCGGAACGCCCCGACCCCACCAGCCCGGCGAGGCCCAGGATCTCCCCTTTGCGCAGCGTCAGTCGATTGAGCTGGCTACTCTCGGTAAGCTGAATTTCGGCCTCCAGCAGTATCTCATCATGCGCCAGCGTCCGCCGCTCGGGATAGATATTCTCCACCTCACGGCCGACCATCATCTGGATCATCTCGGCGATATCGATATTGTCGACCTTTGCCGACCCGATATATTTGCCGTCGCGGAGAATGCTCAGGCTGTCGCAGATCTCATATATCTCCTCAAGGTGGTGTGAGATAAAGAACATCCCGACGCCTTTGGCCTTTAAATCGCGCATCACGCGGAAAAGATGCTCCGCCTCGCTCGGGGTTAAGGTCGCGGTGGGTTCATCCAGAATGAGAATTCGCGCATCCAGCGACAGCGCTTTGGCAATTTCCACGAACTGCTGTTCGGCGACGCTGAGATGGCAAATTTGCTCATCGGGATCGAGGGTCACGCCAAGATCTTTAAAAATGCGTAACGCCTCGCGGCGCATCGCTTTACGATCTAGCAGGCCAAAACGATTTACCTTTTCGCGATTAAGGAAAATATTCTCATAAGCGTTCAGATAGGGAATAAGAGAAAACTCCTGAAAGATAATCCCTACGCCGCAGGCAATCGCGTCACGATAGTTATGAAAATGCTGCTGCTTACCGTCAATAAAAATATTACCGGCGTCAGGTTGATATATCCCGCAAAGGATTTTCATTAACGTCGATTTACCCGCGCCGTTTTCACCTAATAAAGCATGCACCTCCCCTCGGCCAAGGGTGATATTGACATTATCCAGCGCCTTGACCCCGGGGAAGCTTTTACTGACGTTTTTGACTTCCAGTAAGCTGGGCATAAACATCGCTCCATAATGGCTCGATAAAATAGCGAGCCATACTTTAAGAAGAATCCGGCACGGCTCACCTGAATAAGCGAGAGCCGCTATGGCGTAATAATGCGATTACCAGTGGAAATCTTTGGCGTTGGTTTTATCGATAAGCTTCACATCAACAGGGATCTCTTTAGGAATATTCGCCCCCCAATGTTTGGCCAGGGCAATACCTAAACCAATACGCAGCTGATCGCGCGGGAACTGAGCGGCGGTGGCAATAAACGGCGTATTACCTTTAGCAATTTCAGCGACCGCTTCCGGAGAACCATCAACGCTCACCAGCTTCACATCGCGCCCTGATGCCTGAATCGCCGCCAGAGCGCCGAGTGAGCCAACATCATTCACGCTAAAAATACCGTTGAGCGTCGGGTTGGACTGCAGCATATTTTCCGTCACGCTCATGGAGGTATCGCGCTCTTGTTTACCATTCAGTTTGGTAATCACTTTAATATTAGGATGCTTTTTCATCGCATCTTCAAAGCCGCGCACGCGCTCCAGAATAGGTACCACCGGAATCCCGTCGAGAATCGCTACGTTGCCTTTATCACCCAGCGCTTTGGCTAAGTGTTCCCCGGCAATAAAGCCCGCATCATAGTTTTTTGAGCCGACAAAAGAATCTATCGGGCCATTAGCCTGAGCATCTATCGCCACCACCACCACGCCGGCTTTTTTAGCGGCCAGCACGGCGGTTTCCGCACCGACGCTATCAGCCGGGTTAATCAGCAAAATATCTATTTTCTTTTGCAGCATATCCTCAACGTCGCTAATCTGCTTGGAGACATCATGCGCCGCATCCGCGGTATAGACGGTGGCGTTAATATCTTTTGCCGACTGCTCAAGCGACTCTTTCATGGTGACGAAATATTCGTTATTCAATTCCTGGAACGACATACCGATAGTCAAAGGTTTGGCATTAACGCAGGCAACCATGCTCATCGCAAGAAGTCCTGAGAGTATTGCTTTAGTCTTAAATTTTACAGGCATTCACTATCTCCTTATTGAGTAATGCGCTGAGAAATAAAATTTATTTATCAGCGTTTTCATGGTGCGGATGCTGCCTGATATACTGAGCAATAAATACGCCGCTGGCAGATAGCCAGAAGCCACCGATATTGTTCTCAGTTATCCCCATGATTGAAATCCAGTATTTAATGAACAGCCATCAGCGGTCATTTGCGTAATAATTAAAAATGGCGAACTTAACTAGTTAAAAAATTTATGGCTTAATGACGACCTTAATCGAATCGAGCGATTTAGCCATCTCAAAAGCGGCTTTCCACTCATCAATAGAATAGAAATGCGTCACCACGCCTTTGGCGGTCAGCAGACCGCGCGCAAAGAGATCGATGGCGATTTCATAGCTGTAAGGCCCCAGATGCGCGCCGCGGATATCCAGCTCTTTACGGTCGCCAATAATCGACCAGTCGGCGGTCGTTTCTTTACCAAACACGCTGAACTCAACGAAGCGTCCCAGCTTACGAATCATCTCCAGACCCTGGGTCACGCCGATAGGGGCGCCCGTCGCTTCGATATACACATCGCAGCCGTAGCCATCGGTCATGGATTTTACGATAGCGATGGCGTCCTCTTGCGCCGCATTGATGACCACGTCGGCGCCAAACGCTTTCGCCAGCGCCAGGCGGTCGTCCATCGTGTCGATGACAACCAGTTTCTTCGGCGTTTTCAGATGAGCGACCTGCACCATACACAGCCCCAGCGGCCCGGCGCCGGCGATAACAACCACATCATCCAGTTCGATATCACCGCGGCGTACCGTGTGGATTGCGCAGGCCATAGGTTCGATCAGCGCGGCATCTTCTTCACTTAATGATTCAGGAATTTTGTGAATAATTGCCCGTTCGGAAAAACGCATATATTCAGCCATACCGCCATCGGCGACCTCCTTCTGGAAACCGTAAATATCATGGGTTTCGCACATCCAGTATTTGCCGGTTTTACAGAAACGGCACTCATGGCAGGGGACAATCTGTTCAGCCAGGATGCGATCGCCAATTTTTAATTGATATTTTTCAGCGGAGCCCGGGCCTAATTCGGCAACCCGACCGTAAAACTCATGGCCGGGCACCACCGGCGTTTTCACCCACGGATTATCGCCCCAGAACATCGGCGCGCCGTCCTGGGCCTTGCAGTCGCCGGCGCAGATTCCACACCCGTCAACCTTAATGACCACTTCCTTTTCTTTGGCGACCGGGCGGGGAATTTTCTCAAAGCGATAATCCTGGGGACCATGGCAGACAACCGCTTTCATATCTTCAGGTAATTGTTCCATCGTAAACCTCTTTTTCGGATAAATAATGAAGAGGGATGGTATTGCTGGCGCAATACCCCTCCATCGGGCACAAGGGCTATTCAATAATAATGCCGGTAGAATATCTGGCAGAGCGGCTATTTAGTCTCGACAATATGTACCTGGTGCTGGCGATAGGTATCAGCTGGTAATTCGTTAGTGATCAACACATCAATATCCGCCAGATCGCATATTTTATAGAGTGAATAACGTTCAAACTTACTGCTATCGACCATCAGGATTTTTTGATCGGCAACTTTCAGCATCTCCTGCTTCAGCCGGACGTTGACTTCATTGCTGTCTTTTATTTCCAGCCCGGCGTCGAGACCCTGGCAAGAAAAAAACAGCTTATTGACCTTAAAGTTGTTGATAATGAACTCGGCGACCGGACCGTGAAAATCACCGTGGCGCTCAGAATATTCACCCCCAACGCTGACTATTCTTATTTTCTTACGACAGGCTAAGGTTTGAATAATATTCAAAGAATTGGTAATCACGGTCAGCTCGATGTCAGGCAGCTGGCGCGCTAAAAACCAGCAGGAGCTGCTATTATCCATGATAATGCACTCATGCTCATGAATAAACTGCAGCGCGCCTTTAGCAATACGCATCTTACGTTCCGGCTGCTCTTTGGTGCGCTTAATAAAGGCCTCGGCTTTATCGACAAAGTTCCCGTGATTTGTCGGCGTATCGGCAGCTAAAAATGATGCATTATTTTCAGAAATCATTGCACCGCCAAAGCTACGAACTATTTTTTTATTTCTCGCCAGCGCGGTTAAATCCCGGCGAATGGTTTCTGGAGATACACCGAATATCTGTGAGAGCTCATTAACTCTGGCGCATCCTTTTTCTACGACATATTCCACAATTAATGAATGACGTTTAACTTGTAACATAGACGTTCTCAAGAAAGCATTCAGGATTTAATGACATAAATATAACAAAATCGTCCATATCAGTAAGTGACATAAATCATACAAAATCAAAACAAGTTTTTAGCTTTTTTTAGTTTGAAGTTGATCATATATATCAGGCAACTTTCATTTTGGATGGAATAAATTTGTGATTAAAATCGCAGAATTAGCCGTGATTGTTCGTTTGCTTTAGCCGTATATTCGCTAAAACGGGCAAACCCGGTCAAAGCAATAATACCCGTTTATGCCCGATTCAGTCAGCGTAATACCCGCCAGGCCTGTGCCGTCTGGATAACACATAACGTTAAACCTTGCAGCATCGCCATAATGTCACGACTTTTGCCGCCTCTGAGACCAGCAGCAGAGCAATAAAGAAGGCCGCGCTTTTCAACGCCACCGCCTGCGCCAGCCAGGCCACCAGCGAAAGCGACGGGAGCATAAAGGCCAGACGCAGCGGCGTCTGCGCATAGGCCAGCCACGGCGCATAGCGGCTCTGGCGCCAGAAGAGAACCATCGACGCGGGAATGCTGATAGTCAGAATAAAATGAAGGGTAAACAGCCAGGCGGCCGCGGAGCCCCAGGTTTGCAGCAGCGGTAAAAATGAGAGGATATCGTCGTAAAGCGGTACTCGCCGGTGGTAGATGTTCCAGCCAATAAACTGCAAGAGATAAAAGAGATCCATCCCACCCCAAAACCAAAAAACGTTTTTTCGTTCCAGATTCATCGCTATCCCTGCGAAAAAAAACAGGCCCTGAAAAGGGCCTGTTTATCGTGCGGTCAATTAGGCGTTTTTCAACACTTCGCTGACAATCTCTACCGCTTCTTTCTCAATCTGCTGACGATGTTCAGCGCCGAGGAAGCTTTCGCAGTAGATTTTATAGGCATCTTCGGTACCTGACGGACGCGCGGCGAACCAGCCGTTGTCGGTCATCACCTTCAGACCGCCAATCGCCGCCCCGTTGCCCGGCGCCGCGGTCAGACGCGCGGTAATCGGATCGCCTGCCAGGGTGCTGGCGCTCACCATTTCCGGAGAGAGCTTAGACAGCGCCGCTTTCTGGGCAGACGTCGCGGAAGCCTGCAGACGGTTGTAGCTTGGCGCGCCGAAGCGCTCTGCCAGCTCGTCGTAGTGCTGCTGCGGGTTTTTGCCAGTGACTGCGGTGATTTCCGCCGCCAGCAGGCACATGATGATGCCGTCTTTGTCGGTAGACCACGGCGTGCCGTCAAAGCGCAGGAACGACGCCCCCGCGCTCTCTTCGCCGCCGAAGCCGAAGCTGCCGTCGAACAGGCCGTCAACGAACCACTTAAAGCCAACCGGCACTTCCACCAGTTTGCGCCCCAGATCGTTGACTACGCGGTCAATCATCGCCGAGGAGACCAGGGTTTTACCGACAGCCACATCTTTGCCCCACTGCGGGCGATGCTGGAACAGGTAGTTAATCGCCACCGCCAGGTAGTGGTTCGGGTTCATTAACCCGGCCGGCGTGACGATACCGTGACGATCGTAATCCGGGTCATTGGCGAAGGCCAGGTCAAACTTGTCGCGCAGCGCCAGCAGGCCCGCCATCGCGCACTCGGAGGAGCAGTCCATGCGGATTGCGCCGTCTTTATCGAGGTGCATAAAGCGGAAGGTCTGATCGACGTGGTCGTTAACGATGGTCAGGTTGAGATTGTAATGCTCAGCGATACGCTTCCAGTATTCGATACCGGAACCGCCCAGCGGATCGACGCCCAGCGTCAGTCCGGCTTTCTGGATCGCCGCCATATCGACGATATCCGCCAGCCCTTCAATAAACGGCTGCACCAGATCCTGCTCTGTGACGTGGCCGGAGGCCAGCGCCGCATCAAGAGAAATACGCTTCACCCCCTGCAGACCGGCAGCCAGCAGTTCGTTGGCGCGATTCTCTACCACCTTAGTCACGTTGGTATCCGCCGGGCCGCCGTTAGGCGGGTTGTACTTGATACCACCGTCTTCCGGCGGGTTGTGGGACGGCGTGATAACAATACCGTCAGCCAGCGGGCCGCCCTTCTTGTTGTGCACCAGAATCGCATTGGAAATCGCCGGCGTCGGGGTGAAGCCGTTGTTTTCCTGAACGATGACGTCAACGCCGTTCGCCGCCAGCACTTCCAGTACGGAAATGAAAGCCGGTTCGGAGAGTGCGTGAGTGTCCTTACCAACATAGCATGGGCCGGTGATCCCGTTCTTCGCGCGATCTTCAGCAATTGCCTGAGCAATCGCCAGAATATGCTGCTCGTTGAAGTTGTGGCGCGCCGCGCTGCCGCGGTGACCGGAGGTGCCAAACTTCACTGCATGTTCCGCGTTGCCAACTTCCGGCTTCAGCACATAGTACTGGGCAGTCAGTTGGGCGACGTTAATCAAATCACTCTGTTGCGCAGGTTGACCCGCGCGCTTATCGATTGCCATTGCCTGATCCTTCTGGTGCAAAGTTAACTAACTAGATCGTACCGCAAACCTTTTCGATCAATTCCGCAGGGAACTGCATTGACTGCATGATATGTTCGATCATGCTGCATTTGCGACCGGTATTGGTATTTGTAATGACCCACCACGGCGTCCCCGGTACCTGCTTAGGTTTCGTCTGATTACCGTTTTTCTGCAGCGTGCGTTCATCCTCAGCGAAATAAACGCGAGTGCGCCCGTGCAGGGACTCGGTCGCCTCGGCAAACGCTTTGCTGTCTATGGCGTAGAGGGTCGTCAGAACCAGCATGAAACGGTTTACCGCGCGCTTTTGTTCGGCGTACTCATCAGATAACAGCAGCTCACGCATAGCGCGAACTTTATCTTTCAGAGGATTGGCGGGTTTCACTTCAACGACAGGCGTTGGCGCAGGGGCCGTAGCGGCTTTCGCTACCGGTGCGACAGGCTGGGAAACGGCGGAAAACTTCAACATGCGCCGTAAAATGTCGGATGCGCTCTCGCCAATATGCTTGGTGTGGCTGGCAATATAGCTATAGAGTTCATCATCAACTTCAATTGTTTTCATCTTAATCCAGTGCGATATCTTTTTCTGAATACAAGTTGTCGGGATTATAGGGACAAATCCCAACCGCGGATAGCGTCAAACCAGGATGGCGGTAAAACTCGGATATCTTCCGGGTCTTGCAGCCGGATGGCAGAATGTCCAACATAATACCCTAACCCGACGGAGCGAAAAAAAGAACTTTGCCATGAAATTAAATAGCCGAGCGCAATCTGCACAGAATCCGCACAATAATCCCCCTATCGTCCTGGTCCACGGCCTTTTTGGCAGCCTGGATAATCTTGGGATCCTCGCCCGCGATCTGGTTCTCGATCGCGATATTATCCAGGTCGACATGCGAAACCACGGCCTTTCGCCGCGCTCGCCTGACATGACCTATCCCGCGATGGCCCAGGATCTGCTTGATATTCTCAATGAATCACAGATTGAGAAAGCCACCTTTATTGGTCACTCAATGGGCGGTAAAGCGGTGATGGCGCTGAGCGCGCTGGCCCCGGAGCGTATCGCGGGCCTGGTCGCCATTGATATCGCCCCGGTGGATTATCACGTCCGCCGCCATGATGAAATCTTCGCCGCCATCAATGCCGTCACCGACGCGGGGGCCGCTACGCGTCAGCAGGCGGCGACGGTCATGCGCCAGCGCCTTAACGAAGAGGGCGTGATTCAGTTTCTGTTAAAATCTTTCGTGGACGGCCAGTGGCGGTTTAACGTACCGGTGCTGTGGGAGCAGTACGATAATATCGTCGGCTGGCAAACCGTTCCGCCCTGGCCGCATCCGGCGCTGTTTATTCCGGGCGGCAACTCCCCCTACGTCACCGATGCCTACCGCGAGACTTTATTAGCTCAGTTTCCCCAGGCGCGCGCGCACGTTATCGCCGGCGCCGGGCACTGGGTGCATGCAGAAAAACCGGAGGCCGTTATCCGCGCGATCCGTCGTTATTTGACCTCTATCGCCGCGTAACTGCCTAAAATATACTCGACCGCGCGGCTTAATGCCCGCGGCCGTTGGCGCAGCCCGTCGCCTGATGTATTATGGCGCGCTGTCTGCGTCGGCTATGCCCGATAGCTTGTTTCCCCCGAAGTCACTCTGAATCATGGCAAAAGAACAAACGGACCGTACGACATTAGATTTGTTCGCAACTGAGCGTCGGCCGGGTAGACCGAAAACGAATCCGCTTTCGCGCGATGAACAGCTGCGCATCAACAAACGCAATCAGCTTAAACGCGATAAGAGTCGCGGTCTGAAGCGCGTGGAGCTAAAGCTCAATGCCGATGCTGTCGATGCGCTTAATGAGCTGGCCGAAGCCCGTAACATGAACCGCAGCGATCTCATCGAAGAGATGCTGATGAACCAGCTGGCAGCCCTGCGCGGCCAGGATAAAGCCTAAAACCCTCAAAAAATAAGCTTTCGTGTAGCAGAGTGTGCAGTTGGGCGTGATTGCTGTTTCCGCGCCCTTCTCAGTTCTGCTATCATTGCCCCTATCTGCGGGCATTACGCCACTACCACATCATTAAGTTTCAAGAGGTTATTTTACTCATGGCAATCATCGGCATCTTTTTTGGCAGCGACACCGGCAACACCGAAAATATTGCAAAAATGATCCAAAAGCAGCTTGGTAAAGACGTTGCTGATGTTCACGACATTGCCAAAAGCAGCAAAGAGGATCTGGAAGCTCACGATATCCTGCTGCTCGGCATTCCCACCTGGTACTACGGCGAAGCCCAGTGCGACTGGGACGATTTCTTCCCGACGCTGGAAGAGATCGATTTCAATGGCAAACTGGTGGCTCTGTTTGGCTGTGGCGATCAGGAAGACTATGCTGAATACTTCTGTGATGCGCTGGGGACCATTCGCGATATCATCGAACCGCGCGGCGCAACTATCGTTGGCCATTGGCCGACCGCCGGCTACCATTTTGAAGCCTCTAAAGGCCTGGCCGATGACGATCACTTTGTTGGCCTGGCCATTGACGAAGACCGTCAGCCTGAGCTGACTAACGAACGCGTGGAAAAATGGGTAAAACAGATTTCTGAAGAGCTGCACCTCGAAGAAATCAAGAATGCCTGAGTCTGAACGGCGTAATCATCAGGTTTCGCCGAATTAATAGATAAAAGCAATCAAAGTTATAGCTACAAGTTTTTAACTTTTAATCACATATCTGTACAATGTCCTCTGATTTAACGGGGTCGCGTGAAGCACTTTGTAGCGAGTGCCTCGTTTTTGACAGCATACAAGGCCCGATGCTTGCAGTTTTCATTTCACCATGGCAGTTCTATAATGAGACGCATTACATCGGGTGATTCTCTGTATTACTTCCGCTGAAGGAAGTAGATCGTTTAGCAACAGGACAGATTCCGCATGACTGACAACAATACCGCATTAAAGAAAGCTGGCCTGAAAGTGACGCTTCCGAGATTAAAAATCCTGGAAGTGCTGCAAGGACCGGATAACCATCATGTCAGTGCGGAAGACTTATACAAACGCCTGATTGATATGGGTGAAGAGATTGGCCTGGCCACCGTCTACCGCGTACTGAACCAGTTCGACGACGCCGGCATCGTCACCCGTCATAATTTCGAAGGCGGTAAATCCGTTTTTGAACTGACGCAGCAGCATCATCACGATCACCTGATTTGCCTCGACTGCGGCAAAGTGATCGAATTTAGCGATGATTCCATTGAAGCGCGCCAGCGTGAAATTGCCGCAAGGCACGGTATTCGCCTGACTAACCACAGCCTGTACCTGTACGGCCACTGCGCAGAAGGCGACTGCCGCGAAGATGAACATGCCCACGACGCGGCAGAGAAATAATCACCGCATCGTGTACCGCCAAAAGCCAGCCTGAAGGTTGGCTTTTTTTTGCCCGGAATCTGCCGCCTCTTTCTCTCGCGCTGCAATACGTTTACTGTCAGTGCATCCTGACGTGTACGGAGAGTCGACATGGAGCTTCGCCAGCTACGCTATTTTGTGCGCATTATTGAAACCGGCAGTATGGGCCGCGCCGCGCTTGACCTGGATATCGGCGTCTCCGCGCTTAGCCAACAGATGGCGCGCCTGGAGAACGAACTCGCCATTCGCCTGCTGCAGCGGACGTCTCGCGGCGTCATGCCGACCAGCGCCGGCCTCGCCTTCTACTCCCAGGCGCAGCTCGCGCTGCGTCACGCCGATGATGCGGTTCTCGCCGCGCGCGAGGCGCGCCTTTCCGGCCACGTCAGCGTCGGTATGGCCCCCAGCACCGCCTCCGTTCTCGGGGTGCCTTTTATTCACGCGATGCGCGAAAACTATGCCGACGTCCGCCTGCATTTGGTCGAGAGCCTCTCCGGTAACCTGGAACGCATGATCAACACCCGCCAGCTTGACTTAGCTATCGTGTTCCAGAAGGAGAAGCTTGTGCGCTGGAGCGCCAGGCCCATCCTTGAAGAGCGTCTGTTTCTGATTGGCACCTATGACGTCCTGTCCCCCCTTCCCGAAGCGAGTATCTCGCCTGGCCAGCTGGCCGCTATCCCGCTGATTATGCCAAGCCTGGGGCATGGACTGCGCGGCAGGCTGGAAGCGATCTGCCAGGAGCATGCCCTGAGCGTCGATGTGGTGGCTGAAATCGACGGCCTGGCCCTGCTGATGCGCGCCGTCCGCGACGGGCTCGGCGCCACTTTGCAGCCGGGGGCGGCAATTTCCCATCTCGACAGCGAGTCCCTGAGAGTGATCGGCGTCGACAATCCGATACTTAGTCGACCTAATTTTCTCGTCAGCCTTTCCGATGATGAACTGACTCCGGCAGGCCTTGCGGCCCGCGTAATACTGGCGAAAGTCATGCGTCAGCTGGTTGAGTCAGGTCGCTGGCCCGGCGCCAGCCTTTACGCAAACTAAACCCCCCTTTAGCAATACGCCATAGCGTCCAGCCGGCCGTAACGCATACATTTCCATTACAATTTTAACAATCAAGCAAAGCGTAATGGAGCCATAAATGGTGGATGTACTGGTCATTGGCGGCGGCAATGCCGCGCTATGCGCCGCCTTAACCGCCCGGGAAGCTGGCGCGTCCGTACTGCTGCTGGAGGCCGCGCCGCGGGAATGGCGAGGCGGCAACTCTCAGCACACGCGGAATCTTCGCTGTATGCACGATGCTCCGCAGGATGTTTTGGTCGACAGCTATCCGGAAGAAGAGTACTGGCAGGACCTGCTGCGCGTCACCGAGGGCAACACCAACGAAGCGCTGGCGCGCCTGGTGATCCGCACCTCATCGCAGTGCCGGGACTGGATGCGCCAGCACGGGGTTAACTTTCAGCCGCCGCTCTCCGGCGCCCTGCACGTGGCCCGCACCAACGCCTTTTTTATGGGCGGCGGCAAGGCTCTTATAAATGCCTATTACCGCAGCGCGGAGCAGATGGGCGTAAAGATCCGCTACAACACGCCGGTACAGGCGCTCGAATTAGATAACGGCGAATTCGTCGCCGCGCTGGCGGGCGAAGAGAGGATCGTCGCCAAAACCTGCGTCCTCGCCGCCGGCGGATTTGAATCTAACCGCGAGTGGCTGCGTGAAGCATGGGGACAGAACGAGCGCGGTGAATGGCCAGCCGATAATTTTCTCATTCGCGGCACTCGTTTCAATCAGGGCGTGCTGCTCAAGTTTATGATTGACGCCGGGGCTGACATCATCGGCGATCCTTCGCAATCCCACTGCGTCGCCATTGACGCCCGGGCGCCGCTCTACGATGGCGGCATCTGCACGCGCGTGGACTGCGTATCGCTGGGGGTGGTCGTCAACCGCGACGCCGGGCGCTTTTATGATGAAGGGGAAGATTTCTGGCCCAAACGCTATGCCATCTGGGGCAGGCTGGTCGCCCACCAGCCGGGGCAAATCGGCTACTCGATCATCGACAGCAAAGCGATCGGCCACTTTATGCCGCCCGTTTTCCCCGGCGCCCAGGCCAATACCATTGAAGAGCTGGCTCGCCAGCTGGGGCTGGACGCGGAACGCCTGGCGCAAACCATCGCCCGCTACAATGCCGCCTGTACGCCGGGCCAGTTCGATCATACCCGCCTTGATAAC
Source organism: Klebsiella sp. ME-303 (assembly GCF_007910085.1). NCBI lineage: Bacteria > Pseudomonadati > Pseudomonadota > Gammaproteobacteria > Enterobacterales > Enterobacteriaceae > Klebsiella > Klebsiella sp. ME-303. Next base: position 40,840 of record NZ_VOJB01000052.1, read on the forward strand.
TGCGCGACATCCGGCCTGACGCCGCCGAAAACCCACTGGGCGCGGCCCATCGATACCCCGCCCTACTACGGCTATGCCCTACGGCCGGGGATCACCTTTACCTACCTTGGGCTGTACGTTAATGAACGCGCCGCCGTCCATTTTGCGGGCAAGCCGAGCCGCAACCTGTTCGTCGCCGGCGAAATGATGGCCGGCAACGTGCTGGGCAAGGGGTATACCGCCGGCGTGGGCATGTCCATCGGTACGACGTTCGGCCGTATTGCCGGCCAGCAGGCCGCCCGCGCGGCACAGCAGGAGACACACCATGAAATCGCTTGAAATGCTGATCATTGACGCGCAAATCATCACCGAGTCGGAAGCGGAAGTTGAACGGGTGATGCAGGTCTGTAATGCCTGTCGCTATTGCGAAGGGTTTTGCGCCGTGTTTCCGGCCATGACCCAGCGCCTGGCTTTTGGCAAAGCGGATATAAACTACCTGGCCAACCTGTGCCATAACTGCGGCGCCTGCCTGCATGCCTGCCAGTACGCGCCTCCGCACGAGTTTGCCATTAATGTCCCGAAGGCGATGGCGGAAGTGCGCCTGGAGACCTATCAACACTATGCTCAGCCCGCGGCTTTCGGCAGCCTGTATCGTCGGGCCGGCGTAACCACGGTACTGGCGCTGGTCGGCGGGCTGATCCTCTTTCTGCTGCTGGCGATGGGGCTCAAAGGCTCCCTGCTTCATCCACCGCTGGCCGGCGATTTCTACCAGATTTTTCCCCATAACCTGCTGGCGTGGATGTTTGGCACGGTCTTCATACTGGCCATGGGGTTACTGATGGCCGGGGTGATCCGCTTCTGGCGCGAGATCTCGCCGGGTCAGCCTCAGGCCATCGACATCGCTGAAGCCTCGCATAATGCGCTCACGCTGAAGTATCTCGACGGCGGGCACGGTAAGGGCTGCAACGAGGCCGATGACGCGTTTACCCTGCTGCGCCGCCGTTTCCATCACTTTACCTTCTACGGGTTTCTGCTCTGTTTCGCCGCCACAGTGGTAGCCACGGGTTATCACTATATCGCCGGCTGGGAGGCCCCCTACCCGTTCTTCAGCGTACCGGTTGTGCTGGGCACGCTCGGCGGCATCGGCCTGCTGGTGGGCCCGGCGGGTTTGCTATGGCTGAACCTGCGCCGCTCGCCGCTGCACGGCGACCCGCGGCAAAAACCGATGGATCGCGGCTTTATTCTGCTGCTGCTGCTGACCAGCTTCACCGGCCTCGCCCTGCTGGCGGGACGAGACACCTCGTGGATGGGCATTCTGCTTGCCATTCACCTCGGCGTGGTCATGGCGCTGTTTTTGACCCTGCCATACGGAAAATTCGCCCACGGATTTTATCGCTGTGCGGCGTTACTCAAGTGGGCGATTGAGAAACGGCGCGGAAAACAGGCGGCAGTCGCAGGCGACTAGTCCGCTCATCTTACCTCTATAAAAACAAGATAAAGACAATGGAGAGCAACCCCTATGACGCAACCCTCATCGCGCGCCGGTACCTTTGGCGCCATTCTCCGCGTGACCAGCGGTAATTTTCTCGAACAATTCGACTTTTTTCTGTTTGGCTTTTACGCCACCTATATCGCCAGAACGTTCTTTCCGGCGGAGAGCGAGTTTGCGGCGTTAATGCTGACCTTCGCCGTGTTTGGTTCGGGCTTTCTGATGCGCCCCATCGGCGCGATAGTGCTGGGGGCCTATATTGACAGGATCGGACGGCGTAAAGGGCTGATGGTGACGCTGGCGATTATGGGCTGCGGGACGCTGCTGATAGCGCTGGTTCCCGGCTATCAAACCATCGGCATTCTCGCCCCCGTTCTGGTATTAGTGGGTCGCCTGCTGCAGGGATTCTCGGCGGGCGTCGAGCTCGGCGGCGTGTCGGTCTATCTGTCGGAAATCGCCACGCCGGGGAAAAAAGGGTTCTATACCAGCTGGCAATCCGCCAGCCAGCAGGTGGCTATCGTCTTCGCGGCGTTGATTGGTTATGCGCTGAATGAAACGCTCGGCCACGATGAGATTGCCGAATGGGGCTGGCGTATTCCCTTCTTTATTGGCTGTATGATTATTCCGCTGATTTTTGTGCTGCGGCGTTCGTTGCAGGAAACCGAAGCCTTTCTGCAGCGCAAGCATCGCCCTGACACGCGGGAGATCCTGAGCACGATTGCCAAAAACTGGCGCATCATCACGGCGGGGACCTTGCTGGTGGCGATGACTACCACCACCTTTTATTTTATTACCGTCTATACGCCGACCTACGGTAGAGCCGTTCTGCATCTGAGCGCCCGCGACAGTCTGCTGGTGACCATGCTGGTCGGCATCTCTAACTTTATCTGGTTACCGATTGGCGGCGCAATTTCTGACAGAATAGGCCGTCGGCCGGTGCTGATGGGCATAACCCTGCTGGCGCTGCTCACTACCTGGCCGGTCATGCACTGGCTCACCGCCGCGCCGGATTTCACCCGCATGACGCTGGTCCTGCTCTGGTTCTCGTTCTTCTTTGGTATGTATAACGGCGCGATGGTGGCCGCCCTGACGGAAGTGATGCCGGTCTACGTCCGCACCGTGGGTTTTTCACTGGCCTTTAGCCTCGCCACCGCGATCTTCGGCGGCCTGACGCCGGCCATTTCCACCGCGCTGGTCGAGATAACGGGCGATAAAAGCTCGCCGGGCTGGTGGCTGATGTGCGCCGCGCTATGCGGCCTGGCCGCTACCGCGATGCTCTTCGTACGCCTGGGCCGCGGCTACCAGCCGGCAGAAATACCCCGCTAAAATAGCAACGGGCGGAGTTGACGCTCCGCCCGTTTGCTTGCCGCCGTCTGGCTTAACGCGGCGTATTGTTGCTGTGGATCTCTTTCCAGATCTGGTCGCAGCGCGCCTCTACAGCCTGATCGTTCCCGGTTTTGCGCGCCTGGATACACTGCTGATAATCCAGCACCCGCACGCTTTCCTGGGTCGCGAACTGCTGATGCTGTTTCTCCTGCTTCAGCACGTTCAGTACGCTCTGACAGGCTTCAACTTTATCCGGATTGCCCTCTGCGGTATTAATGCAGGCGCTGTAGGCATCTTTTAACTTTGAGTCTTCCTTAGGCGCTGGCGACTGGGTACAGGCAACCAGACCTGCTGCCATAATGGCGACAAGTATTAACTTTTTCATCATGAACCTCGGGAAATTGCGGCGGGTTTCCCCCGCCGCAGTGGCATCAGAAAATGGTGAACGGAGCGATAACCATGAACTTCACGTCGCGCTCATCCTGGAAGATGTTGCCGTAACCGCCGCTCCAGCTTGGGATATCGGAGTGGTTGTCGTATTGCGTAAAGTGGAGTTTGAACAGCGTGCCCTTAGCGCGTCCTTCCTGAACGGTGTACATGGCATCCAGGCTATAGGCGGACTCTTCCAGGCGTTTATCCGGGTTGTAGTACGCATCAGGCGAGGACATTCTCCCCGGCTTCGCATCCCAGGCATAAACGTAGGAGGCGCCGAAGGCCCAGCCCGGCATGTTCCAGTTCTTCATGTCATACATCGCGCCGAAGAACACCGCTTTTTCACCGTTGGCGTTGAAGTCCGAACGGTTATCCCACCAGATATCCAGTCGCCCGTTAGACGATGCGTAAGTTGGCGTCATACGCTGCAGGAAGTAGCCCTGCTGACCATCAGCTTTAACCCAGGTTCCTTCCAGACGCAGGTCCAGAACGTCGGCAACCTTATAGCCAAAGGTCAATGCCTGCAGCCACGCGGTGCCGTCATAGATATCGTTAACCCCGCCGTTGCTGACCTTATCGCGGGTGCCGTAGAACTGATAGCTGGTGGTTAACGGCGTGCCTGCAACATCAAACTTATAGCTGGCCTTGGCAAAATACTGGTCGATGTAACCCTGTGCCTGACCAAACGCCGCTTCCAGCACAAGGTCGTTTTTAAAATCATATTTGGCGCCGAGAGAGTGAAGGTAATCCACCTTGGTTTTCTTGTCGTTCTGGTAGAACTCATCCATCTCAATGTGCCACGGCGCTTTATATTCGTTCGTCCACATATAGGAGAAACTCAGCGCGCCCGCATCGCCGTAGTCAAAGTTCGCACCGGCTTCAGCCCCCTGATAGGTACCCGGCATAAAGCTCCAGTGCGGCGCCAGCAGCGTCTGGCCGGTTGGTTGAATATAGCCCGCGCGCGCCCAGGTCGGGCCAAATTTAAATTTTGCGGCTGCTTTATACAGGCTGATCCCGCTCTTATCGCCGGAATAGTCTTCATCGTAGGTTTTATTACGCGAGGAGAAAGCGATTTCGTTCGGGTGACCGCTCTCGCTGCTTTCGCCCATTTCGATGGCGGTAAAGGCAGCAACGTCAATACCGAACATGTCGGCGGCATAGCCGGACTGGAAGTCGAGGTTGGCGTTCCAGGTGGAGTGCGACAGGTTAGTTTTATATTTATCGCCGTCGGTCACATCTTTACGGTCGCGCTCACGCTGCCAGTAATAGATGCCGCCGGTTAACGTTGAATCATCAATGAACCCTTCTGCTTTTGCATCCGGCACCATTGCAAATCCTGACAGGGCTGTGACACCAGCAATAGCCAGCGCCAGCGTACTACGTTTGCCACTAAACGTACGCATATGCATATCCTCTTTGACGTTTTAAAAGTGCGGTTACCAAAGGCAACACGCAAAAAAATAAAATAAGACTGCTTAAAAAGTGGTGCGGTAAAAATTCGCATAACCACTGGGTATAGACTATTTTTCGTGACGCGAATTATCAATCTCTTTCGCCGACCAAAGATGAAGATTATGACAAAGCGCACATAATTTATGTCTTTTTGTTTCAGTCGTAGATGTCACACGTTTGGCGGGTGAAATGCTTGCAAAAAAAGAGAAAATTAGGGGAAATGAAAGCGATTACATATTTATATGCAATGGATGGAAAGAGTTAATAAAAGCGGTTATTACAATCTGTAAACAAGATTAATTCGCATCGCGAAAATATGAGGATTTAATTCTCTGATTCTGAATAAAAAAAACGCCGCAGTAAGCGGCGTTCTCAATAACGGCGGGTAGCTACGCGCCGACTTTCGCCCATGTGTCGCGCAGACCGACGGTGCGGTTAAACACCAGATTGGTTGCGGTTGCATAGCGGCTATCCAGGCAGAAATACCCTTCGCGCTCGAACTGATACGCTTTTTCCGGCTGCGCCTGCGCCAGGCTCGGCTCGGCAAAACCCTGTTTGATCACCAGCGATTCCGGGTTCATCACCGAGAGGAAGTCCTCCGCCGCGCCCGGGTTCGGTACGCTGAACAGGCGATCGTACAGGCGGATTTCTACCGGCAGCGCGTGCGCCGCGCTCACCCAGTGAATCACGCCCTTCACCTTGCGGCCGTCGGCTGGATCTTTGCTCAGGGTATCGGCATCGTAGGTGCAGAAGATAGTGGTGATGTTGCCTTCCGCATCTTTCTCCACGCGCTCCGCTTTGATCACGTAAGCGTTACGCAGGCGAACTTCTTTGCCCAGCACCAGACGCTTGTACTGCTTGTTCGCTTCTTCGCGGAAGTCGGCGCGATCGATCCAGATTTCGCCGCTGAACGGCACCTCGCGGCTGCCCATCTCCGGTTTATTCGGATGATTCGGCATGGTCACGATTTCGCTGCCGCCCTGCGGATAGTTTTCGATAACCAGCTTAACCGGGTCGATAACGGCCATCGCGCGCGGGGCGTTTTCGTTCAGATCTTCACGGATGCAGGATTCCAGCGAAGCGATTTCGATGGTGTTGTCCTGCTTGGTCACGCCGATGCGTTTGCAGAACTCGCGGATGGATTCAGCGGTATAGCCGCGACGGCGCAGACCGGAAATGGTCGGCATACGCGGGTCATCCCAGCCCTCAACGTGCTTCTCGGTCACCAGCTGATTCAGCTTACGCTTGGACATCACGGTGTATTCGAGGTTGAGGCGCGAGAATTCATACTGGCGCGGATGCACGGGGATGCTGATGTTATCCAGCACCCAATCGTACAGGCGGCGGTTATCCTGGAACTCGAGAGTACACAGCGAGTGGGTAATCCCTTCCAGCGCATCGCTGATGCAGTGGGTAAAGTCGTACATCGGGTAGATGCACCACTTGCTTCCGGTCTGGTGATGGTCGGCAAACTTAATGCGGTACAGCACCGGATCGCGCATCACGATAAACGGAGAGGCCATATCGATTTTCGCGCGCAGGCAGGCTTTACCTTCGGCAAATCCACCGCTGCGCATTTTTTCAAACAGCGCCAGGTTCTCTTCCACGCTGCGATCGCGGTACGGGCTATTTTTACCCGGCTCTTTCAGCGTGCCGCGGTACTCACGGATCTCTTCCGCTGACAGTTCGTCAACGTAGGCCAGACCTTTATTGATCAGTTCAACCGCATACTGGTGCAGCTGATCGAAATAATCAGACGAGTAGCAAACATCCCCGGACCAGTGGAAACCTAACCACTGCACGTCGTTTTTAATCGACTCAACGTATTCGATATCTTCCTTCACCGGGTTGGTGTCATCGAAACGCAGGTTGCATTGGCCCTGGTAATCCTGAGCGATACCAAAGTTCAGGCAAATAGACTTCGCGTGGCCAATGTGCAGATAGCCGTTCGGTTCCGGTGGAAAACGGGTATGAACGGTGGTGTGCTTACCAGTAGCCAGATCTTCATCAATGATCTGACGAATAAAGTTAGTCGGGCGGGCTTCTGCCTCACTCATCGTGGGTTCCTCAAAGCGTAAACAACGTATAACGGCACATGATCTTACAAGCAGGGCGTAGAGACAACTATTAGTTACGCAAAATAGCGATCGGAAGGAGATTATGGGGGTGTTTGCGGTAAAAAAAAGCGGCGCAGGTTTCGCTGCGCCGCTGAGGCATAAACGCCACTCAGGAGTCTTATTTGCCTTTAATTTCGTACAGCGGCGTCTGGCCAGCAACCACTTTACCGGTTGCCTGGATAACCAGCGCGCTGTAGTCGTCGCTATTGCTGCATACGACCGGGCTAATCATCGAGCGCGCGTTAGCGTTCAGGAACGCAAGATCCAGTTCCAGAATCGGCTGACCCGCTTTCACTTCCGCGCCCTCTTCCACCAGACGTTTAAAGCCCTGGCCGTTAAGCGCGACGGTATCGATACCCATATGGACAACGATTTCCGCACCGTTTTCAGTTTCCAGACAGAAAGCATGGTTGGTGTTGAAAATCTTCACCACGGTGCCAGCCGCCGGCGCAACAACAATCTTATCAGTCGGTTTCACCGCCACGCCGTCGCCGACGGCTTTGCTGGCGAACGCTTCATCCGGGACCTGCTCCAGCGCTACAATGTCGCCGGTAATCGGCGAAACCAGCGCTTCGACGGTTTTCGCGTTAGCGACAGCCTGCGGTTTAGCGGCCTGAGCGGCTACGGGGGCGCTGTGAGGCGCTCCAGCCGCCGCGGCAACCGGGCCACGGGCAACTACTTTCTTCATTTCATCGCCGACGGATTCGGCTTTCGCACCCACGATAACCTGGATGGTCTGCTTGTTCAGTTTAACCACACCGGAAGCGCCGAGGCGCTTACAGGCCGCGTCGTTAACCAGCGCAGAGTCCGCCACGGTCAGACGCAGACGGGTAATACAGGCATCAATCGCTTTCAGGTTATCCGTACCGCCGACCGCCGCGATGTAGTTGGTCGCCAGCTGGGTTAAACCTTCTTCGGTATTGCTGTTGGCCTCTTCAGTGACCACGTCATCCGCTTTATCTTCACGACCCGGCGTTTTCAGATTGAACATGCGGATTACCGCGCTGAACAACAGGAAGTAGATAACAAAGAACACAACGCCCATCACAATCAGCATCCAGACGTTTTTACTGGCTGCCGGCAGGCTGTACATCAGCACATAGTCGATGGCGCCTGCGGAGAAAGAGAAGCCCGCGTGGATACCCAGCGCCGTCGCAACGAACAGGCTGATACCGGTCAGGATGGCGTGCAGGAGATACAGCAGCGGCGCCAGGAACATGAACAGGAATTCCAGCGGCTCAGTCACACCGGTCAGGAACGCGGTGATAGCAACCGACAGCAGCATACCGCCGACCATCGGACGACGCGCTTTCGGGGCCGCGAAATACATCGCCAGCGCCGCACCCGGCAGACCGAACATCATGATCGGGAAGAAGCCGGACATGAACATCCCCGCGGTGCCGTCACCCGCATAGAAGCGGTTGATATCACCGTGGAACACGGCGCCAGCGGCGTTGGTGAATTCACCAATCTGGAACCAGGCGATGGTGTTCAGCACCTGATGCAGACCCGTCGGGATCAGCAGACGGTTGATGAAACCAAAGATACCGGAGCCGAGCGCGCCCGCGCCCACAATCCATTCACCACCTGCATGGATGGCGTTCTGCACCGGCGGCCAGACGTAGCCGAAGATGGCTGCCAGCACCAGGCAGAAGAAGCCGGTTGCGATAGGTACAAAGCGTTTGCCGCCGAAGAAGCTCAGGAAGTCAGGCAGTTTGATACCCGACCAGCGGTTATAGACGGCACCGCCAACCAGACCGGTAATGATACCCGCCAGGACGCCCATATTGATGGCCGGGTTGATAGTGACCATCGCTTTCGTCAACACGAAGTAACCTACCGCCCCCGCCAGCGCTGCGGCACCGGCGCTGTCTTTCGACCAGCTGGATGCGACGCCGATAGCGAAAATCAGCGCCAGGTTGTCAAAGATTGCCCCGCCCGCCTGGGCGATAAACGAAATGTTAAGCAGATCCGGTTGACCGAATCGCAGCAGCAGCGCCGCGACCGGCAGCACTGCGATAGGGAGCTGTAACGCCCTACCGAGTCGCTGAAAAAAACCTAAAATATTCATCTTATTCCCCCTATGAGACCCCGATAAGGCTCATTAAAGTCACTTTATTATTGTGTAACCTGGTTAAATTTTTAACTTACCTGCAAAGTGTCTGAAAAATTAATTCGTCTCGCAAATTAAATGGGTATTTTTTGTGACAATAGTCACCAAATATCGTATTCACCTCCGCCTTTGACTGGCTAACAACGAAAACTTATTTTATCATTCAAAAAATCAACACGGATTGACCCCGCTCGGCGCAGTTGCTGCGATACTCTTAATAGTATGCTGGCGCCAATCCGCCAGGTTCTAATTTAACTATAGAGGTGAACAATGAGACTGATCCCCCTGGTAACAGCTGAACAAGTCGGTAAATGGGCTGCCCGGCATATCGTTAACCGCATCAATGCGTTCAAACCGACTGCGGACCGTCCGTTTGTCCTGGGCCTGCCTACCGGCGGTACGCCTCTGACCGCTTATAAAGCCCTGGTTGAGATGCACAAAGCAGGCCAGGTTAGCTTTAAGCATGTTGTCACCTTCAACATGGATGAGTACGTTGGGCTGCCGAAAGAGCATCCGGAAAGCTATCATAGCTTTATGCATCGCAACTTCTTTGATCACGTTGATATCCCGGCGGAAAATATTAACCTGCTGAATGGTAACGCGCCGGATATTGATGCAGAATGCCGTCGCTATGAAGAAAAAATTCGTTCTTACGGTAAAATCCACCTGTTTATGGGCGGCGTGGGTAACGATGGCCACATCGCTTTTAACGAACCAGCCTCTTCTTTGGCTTCACGTACACGCATCAAAACCCTGACCCATGATACTCGCGTAGCGAATTCCCGTTTCTTCGACGGTGACGTTGACCAGGTGCCTAAGTACGCGCTGACCGTTGGCGTGGGCACGCTGCTGGACGCGGAGGAAGTGATGATTCTGGTGCTGGGTCATCAGAAAGCGCTGGCGCTGCAGGCGGCGGTGGAAGGCAACGTAAACCATATGTGGACCATTACCTGTCTGCAGCTGCACCCGAAAGCGGTGGTGGTCTGCGATGAGCCGTCCACCATGGAACTGAAAGTTAAGACACTGAAATATTTCAACGAGTTAGAAGCCGAAAATATCAAAGGTCTGTAATGTAGTCTCGTCCCGCGGCTGCCCCCGCGGGACAACCATTTTTGACAACCGGGGGTCGTAATGTATGCATTAACCCAAGGCCGGATTTATACCGGTCACGAAATTCTGGATGACCATGCGATTGTTATCGCCAATGGCCTTATCGAACGTATCTGTCCTCAGACTGAACTGCCCACCGGGATCGAACAGCGCTCGGTTGATGGCGCGATCCTTGCCCCCGGTTTTATCGACGTCCAGCTTAACGGCTGCGGCGGCGTGCAGTTCAACGACACGGCGGACGCGGTCACCGTTGAAACGCTGGAGATTATGCAGAAGGCCAATGAACGCTCCGGCTGCACCAGCTATCTGCCCACGCTGATCACCTCCAGCGACGACCTGATGAAACAGGGCGTACGCGTGATGCGCGAATACCTGCAAAAACATCCTAACCAGGCGCTGGGGCTGCATCTTGAAGGCCCGTGGCTGAATATCGTTAAAAAAGGTACCCACAACCCGGACTACGTACGCAAACCGGATGCCGCGCTGGTGGATTTCCTGTGCGAAAACGCGGACGTGATAACCAAAATCACGCTTGCGCCGGAACGGGTGGAACCGGAGGTTATCCGCAAACTGGTGGCCGCCGGTATCATCGTCTCCGCCGGTCACTCCAACGCGACGCTTAAAGAAGCGAAAATCGGTTTCCGCGCCGGGATTACCTTTGCTACCCATCTGTTTAACGCCATGCCGTATATTACCGGCCGTGAGCCGGGCCTGGCTGGCGCGATTTTCGACGAGCCGGATGTCTACTGCGGCATCATCGTCGACGGTATGCACGTCGATTTCGCTAACGTGCGCCTCGCTAAACGCTTGAAAGGCGACAAGCTGTGTCTGGTTACCGACGCGACGGCGCCGGCGGGTGCCAATATTGAGCAGTTCATTTTTGCCGGTAAAACAATATACTACCGGAACGGCCTGTGCGTAGATGAGAACGGTACCCTCAGCGGCTCTTCATTGACCATGATTGAAGGGGTGCGTAACCTCGTTGAGCATTGCGGCATCGCGCTGGATGAAGTGTTGCGTATGGCGACGCTCTACCCTTCCCGCGCCATTGGCGTAGACAAACAGTTAGGCAGCATTGCCCCGGGGATGGTCGCTAACCTGACCGCATTCACCCGTGATTATAAAATCACCAAGACCATCGTTAATGGTAACGAGGTCGTCACTGAGTAAGTAAAAGTATGACAGCAGGCGGACAGGCTCAAATTGGTAACGTCGATCTCGTAAAACAGCTGAACAGCGCGGCCGTCTATCGGCTCATCGATCAGCACGGCCCCATCTCGCGTATCCAGATTGCGGAACAAAGCCAGCTTGCCCCTGCCAGCGTAACTAAAATTACGCGTCAGCTTATTGAACGCGGACTGATCAAAGAAGTCGATCAGCAGGCCTCCACCGGGGGCCGCCGCGCCATCTCCATTGTTGCCGAAACCCGCGGCTTCCACGCCATCGGCGTACGCCTTGGCCGCTACGACGCCACCCTGACCCTCTATGATTTAAGCAGCAAGACTCTTGAAGAAGAGCACTACCCGCTGCCGGAAAGAACTCAGGAAACGCTGGAACACGCCCTGCTTAACATCATCGCCGCCTTTATGGAGAGCTGTCAGCGTAAAATCCGCGAGCTGATCGCCATTTCGGTGATCCTGCCGGGGCTGGTCGATCCGGAAAGCGGCGTCATTCGCTATATGCCGCACATTCAGGTGGAAAACTGGGGGCTGGTTGAAGCGCTGGAAAAACGCTTTAAAGTTACCTGCTACGTCGGCCACGATATTCGTAGCCTCGCGCTGGCGGAGCACTACTTTGGTGCGAGCCACGACTGTGAAGACTCCATTCTGGTGCGCGTACACCGCGGGACCGGCGCAGGGATCATCTCCAACGGGCGGATTTTTATTGGCCGTAACGGTAACGTCGGGGAAATCGGCCATATCCAGGTCGACCCGTTAGGCGAGCGCTGCCACTGCGGTAACTTCGGCTGTCTGGAAACCGTCGCCGCCAATGCCGCTATTGAACATCGCGTTCGTCATCTGCTGGAACAGGGTTATCAGAGCAAAATTTCCCTCGATGACTGTTCGATCAAAACGATCTGCAAAGCCGCGAATAAAGGCGATGCGCTGGCCTGTGAGGTGATCGAGCACGTTGGCCGCCATCTGGGTAAAACCATCGCTATCGCCATTAACCTGTTTAATCCGCAAAAGGTGGTGATTGCCGGGGAGATCGTGGAAGCGGAAAAAGTCCTTCTGCCGGCAATCGAAGGCTGTATTAATACCCAGGCGCTGAAGGCGTTTCGCAAAAACCTGCCGGTAGTGCGATCCACGCTCGATCATCGCTCAGCCATTGGCGCTTTTGCCTTGGTAAAGCGTGCGATGCTCAACGGGACTCTGCTCCAGCGTTTGCTGGAAAGCTAAAGCCGCTTTATAGTTTCGCCTTTCTCCAACGATGTCGGACAGTTCATGACCATTCAAAACGTAATTTGTGATATTGACGGCGTGCTGATGCACGACAATGTGGCCGTGCCGGGCGCCGCTGAATTCATCAAACGCATACTTGAGAAAGAGATGCCGCTGGTGATGCTGACCAACTACCCTTCTCAAACCGGTCAGGATCTGGCAAACCGCTTTGCGACGGCGGGAATCGATGTTCCTGATACCGCCTTTTATACCTCAGCAATGGCCACGGCGGATTTTCTGCGTCGCCAGGAAGGCAAAAAAGCCTATGTGGTCGGGGAAGGCGCGCTGATTCACGAACTGTACAAAGCCGGCTTTACCATCACCGACGTCAATCCGGATTTTGTTATCGTCGGTGAGACGCGCTCCTTTAACTGGGAGATGATGCATAAGGCCGCTTTTTTTGTCGCCAACGGCGCGCGCTTTATCGCCACTAACCCGGATACCCACGGTCGCGGCTACTACCCGGCCTGCGGGGCGCTGTGCGCCGGTATAGAAAAAATCTCCGGTCGTAAGCCGTTCTACGTGGGGAAACCGAGCCCGTGGATTATCCGCTCCGCGCTCAATAAAATGCAGGCGCATTCGGAACAGACGGTAATCGTCGGCGATAACCTGCGAACGGATATTCTGGCAGGCTTCCAGGCCGGTCTGGAAACCATTCTGGTGCTTTCCGGGGTTGCCACGCTCGATGATATCGACAGCATGCCGTTCCGCCCTTCCTGGATTTATCCCTCCGTTGCGGAAATCGATATCTTCTAAGTAAAAGACCACCTTCTGAGAAGGTGGCTTTTGAGAATGCCCCCTGTAAGGGGGGCTATTGTCACCTGCCGCTGATTACTCTAGCAATTCCATCTGCTGTTCATACGTTTGTTCCGTTTTCTCCTGATGCCTCACATATCGTCTGATAATTTCTTCATTCACTCCCACCGTATCGACAAAGTAGCCTCGCGACCAAAAATGATTCCCCCATAGCTTCTTCCTGATATGTGGAAAACGGTTATAAAGCCTGATGGCACTGCGTCCTTTTAGATGGCCCATCAGAGTTGATATCGAGATCTTTGGTGGAATGATGACGACCAGATGTACATGATCGGGCTGAACATTTAGCTCCAGAACCTCACAATCCTTTATTCCACAGAGGATATAGATCGTCCTGTACAGCTCCTTACCCAGCTTATCTTTCAGGATCCTGAATCGGTACTTGGGTGTCCAGACTATGTGGTATTTGCAACGCCAATATACATGTGATGAACTCCTGTAAAGTCCCATGTCGGTTTGTCTCCTTTTACTTGTGGTGAGTAAGCAGAGATATTCCGACATGGGCATTCTTCAGGCTATAGCCTTACAGGAGCAATCACCACCTCCCTAGGAGGTGGTTTAGGGATGACAA